>NZ_AFUJ01000060.1:0-14340 GCF_000221605.1 Veillonella sp. oral taxon 780 str. F0422
CATTTCCACTAATTCTTCACAAACTCGGTTTGCTAAATGACGATTATGCGTAATCAGCACCAATGTCATATTGTGCTTATCTACTTCTTCTAAAATGACAGACCATAATTGCGCTTGTGTAATCGCATCTAAACTAGCGGTAATCTCATCTGCTATCAATACTTTCGTCTGTGGTGAAAGAGCACGTAAAATAGAGATACGTTGTAATTGACCACCAGATAATTCATTAGGCCAACGAGACAACCATTCTCTTTCGATGCCCATACGATCCAATAAGGACTCTGGAATATCCCAAGCTTCATCTAAACTCTTTTTGAGTTTCCATCTAGGGTTTAAGGCTTTTTCAGGATGCTGATAAATCAATTGAATCGGATTGTATCCTTGTATCTCCCGAATGTCTTGCCCATCTAAGATGACACTGCCACTTCGTTGTAGCATATACCCTGCTAAAATTTTAGCTAATGTACTTTTACCATATCCACTAGGCCCCAACAATGCTATGCGCTTACCTTGTTCGATTTGTAAAGACACATCATTCAGCACCAGTTCATCCGCATGATACCCAAAGGTGAGACTTTTAATGTCTAACATCATATCCCTCCTTTGTCATCAAAAATTGTTCAACTTCTGCTTTAGAATAGTCCCTAAACTCATTCTGTGGTAATGCATTAAATAAAGCACGTGTATACGGATGTGTTAACAATTCTGGACTTTGAAAGTTTCTTGCCTCTGTCACATCAATTAATCGGCCATCATAAAATACAGCTACGCGATCTGCCACATGAATGGCCAAATCTAAGTCATGGGTAATGAGCATACAGCTTTTTCCTTCATTCGCCATATCACGGAACATCTGTAAGGCTTGCACAGCATCTTTCATTTCCATACCAGGAGTTGGTTCGTCCGCTACAATAAACTGAGCATGACTAATCAATGCTGTCGATACTAGCACGCGCCGTGCCATACCACCAGATAGTTCAAAGGGATACATACGACTCACACCTTCACGCAATGCTAATTTCGCAAATACGGCTTCTTGTTCCGCCATATTCCCTGTTAGTCCAACAACTTGTTTTCCCACTTTCATAGTCGGATCCAAATAGGTGATCGACTGTGGTACTAGAGCCATCTCTGAACCACGATAGAGTTCTTGTTGCTTTGAAGTTAAAGTTTCTCCCTTATAAAAAATTTTTCCTTCCACAGTAGAGTTATAAGGCAATAATCCCATAATAGCGTGCGCTAATAAGCTTTTTCCTGACCCGCTGGCACCGACCACGGCTAATATTTCTCCTGTATAGACGTTCAATGAAATGTCCTTAATCCCCTGTACATGGTGTTTTGAAAGTTTCCCTTGGTACATTTCAAACGTGACTGCAAGGTTCTCTACCCGCAATAATTCTTCTTTCATGAGAACCTCCTATCGCTGTGAATGTGCAGGGTCGAATAACTCTTTTAAAGCTTCTCCCAATCGATCAAAGAAAAATACCACAACCATTAATGTCATACCAGGGAAAAAGGCCAACCACCATAATCCTAAAGAGATATGACGAATCGATTCAGACAATATGATACCAATAGCTGGTAAGTCTAATGGTAACCCATAGCCTAAAAAGGTAATGCCAGCTTCATGCAAGATAGCATGAGGAAACAATAACACAAGACCAATGATATATTGTGGTAAAACATGTGGCACAAAATGCTCTTTGGCAATACGGAAATAGGAATGACCATAATTACGCGCTGCCAACACATATGGTTCTTTACGAAGTTGCATGACCTCTGCCCGTATCAATCGTGTTAAGCGAGCCCAATGTGTCGCCACCACACCGATGACAACACCTTTCATTCCTCCCCCTAAGGACACAGAAATCATGAGGATTAGCAAAATATGCGGAACCCCCATACATAAATCAACAAGCCACAAGATAAAGGCATCTACTTTTCCACCAAAGGTAGCAGATAAAGTTCCTAGCACCAATGCTATACAAGAACTGACAAAAGCAGCCAATAATCCTACTTGAATACTAATCGATAGACCTTTGATACAACGATATAGCATATCTCTTCCCATATGGTCAGTACCAAATATATATTGCAAGGACGGCTCTGCGTATTTATTGCCATAATTGATTGCATAACTTTCTTCTGGCATAAGTGCCCCTGCAATGGTAATCAATACAAGGACAACAGATACAAAAGATGCTAACAGTAACATTTTTTTACGTCTTGTCCAAGAATGAACAGTCGATACTTCTATTACATCGTCATTCATATCTCATGTCCCCCTTTCCTAATTTCTGGATTCACCACTGCATACAATATATTAGCAATTAAATTGCCAACAAATACAAAAATGGCACTAAAAAATGAAATACCTAATAATAAAGGAACATCGCCTCGCAGGCCTGCCAGTGTCACCGCACTACCCAAACCAGGATAGGAGAATACGACTTCTGTTAAAATGGCACCTCCGAATAATTCGGCAAAGGATGCAAAATGTAGTGTAATCGCTGGAATCATTACATTCCTCAACCCATGTCGTAACACACGTTGCCACAGCGTTTCCCCTCTAGCTTCTGCAAATAACATATAATTAGTGCCTAAACAATCGATCATCTTTTGTCTCGTATGTAGAGTGATAGCAGATACACCCGTAACCGCTAAAGTTAATGCGGGTAAGACCACATGGTATAATCGCTCTGCCCATGTGACATCTGCCCCGATTTTACCAATGGGAGTGGATAAGGCAAAGGGAAACCATTGTAATTCCACTGCAAAAATAAATAGCACCACAATGCCTAACCAAAAGGTTGGTATAGATACGCACAACAAGGAAAACCCATTGATGATTTTATCAATCCATGTTCCCTCGTATACGCCACTGACGATACCAAAGAAAAACCCTACCAATCCAGCTAGTACCCATGAAAGCATCATTAACAAAAGAGTTTCTTGGAACTTCTCAGCAATGACATTAATAACAGGTTCATTGTAAAGGAAGGAAACTCCCCAATTACCTTGTAACAAGTCTGCTGCCCAAATACAGTATCGTTCTACTGGTGGCTTATCAAATTGCCAGAAAGCAGCCATAGCCGCTTTTTGCTCCTCCGTCACAGATAATCCCGAAAAGTACGCATCAATTGGATCAATCGGAGAAATAACTAAGAGCAAAAAGCTAACTACGCTGACAGCAAATATCAAAAGTACCACACGAATAAGTTGTTGTCTAATAAAAGACCAAATTTGCTGATTCATATGTAATCCTTACTATACTATTTCCATTGCCATTGAGAAAGATTTGCTATAATACCCATGCCTTGTCCACGTTGATTAACGCCTACATTACCTAGGTCTAGACCATCACGAACTAAATATGGAACGGATACATTGGCAATCCATAAATATGGTACATCTTCTTTTATACCTGTTTTTCCATCCCATTGAGCCAACTTAAATTCTTTAATCGCTTCATCCCAGCTGTTAGCTGCCAATGCCGCATCAATATGAGCATCTACTGTTGGATTGCTATACATAGCTGGGTTATTAATTACGTTTTTACCAATTTGGGAACTATGGAAATACATGTAAAGAGACAATGGATTAAAGTCACTAGAATTCCAAATTGTAGGTACATTACGAGCAATTTTACGAGCATCAGACCATGCCATAGATTCCGCAATCATATTGATGCCCAATTTTTTTGCATCCGCTGCTAGCGCTACTGCTGTATTATAACGTTGTAAATCGTTGGAACGACCGGAAATTTTAAATTCAGCTTTTACGCCATTTTTTTCACGAATTCCATCACCATCTGTGTCTTTCCATCCAGCATCTTCAAGAATTTTTTTCGCTTCTTCTACACGATTATCTGTGATATTTAATTCTGGATTAACCCATGCTAGCTCTTTGGAATACATGTATGTTGGTTCACCAAATCCATTCAATGCATTTTTGATAATTTCTGCACGATTAATACCAATATTTAAAGCTTTACGAATGGCTGGATCAGACGTAATATTATTACCTACTTTCATACCATTTTCTTCACGTTCTGGTTGTGTTGGAAGATTCAATGTAAAAGAAGCTATAGTTTGCATCGTAAATACTTTCATATTATCTACTTTTGCATTCGCATAGTCAGAGTTCAAGAATAAAACATCCACTTGACCAGATTTAGCCGCTGCTACTGCAGCATCTTCAGCAATATTTAAAACTGTCACTTTTTTTAATTTTGGTTTTTCACCATAATAATATTCATTCGGTTCCATAATTAACTGTTGCTCTTTTTGGAATGCCACTACTTTCCATGGACCAGAACCAATTGGTTGTGAACCGTAAGTTTCTTTATTATACGCATGGGCTGGTACAATCCCCAATGTAGAAGTTATTTCAAGAAATGGAGACCAAGGTTTTTTCAATGTAAATTCTACCGTATAGTCATCTTTTGCCACGACTGATTCCATGAAAGTAAGATCTACATAGCCACCTGCCTTTTGTGCTGTTTCATAAGTAAATACAATATCTTTAGCTGTTAGTGGTTGACCATCAGAGAACTTAACATCATCACGAATTTTAAATGTATAATGCAAGCCATCTGGAGATATGGTTACATCTTTCGCTAAATCCATTTCCAGTTCTTTTTTATCATTTCTTGTATATAACGCAGAGTGGAATGGATCCGCAGCCCACATACCCCATCCACTAGTAGGGTCATAACCACCATTAATCATATATTTCCCCATGGAAATAACAATTTCTCCCTTGGCTGCACGATCAGCTCTCGCCTGATCTGTATTGCCACCGCAACCAGCAATCATTAAAAATGCCATAATCGTGGTTACAAGCATAAATAATCTTTTTAACATAACGTACGCCCTTTCAAAAATAAAATATTTATACCCTAAACTTAAAACCTATATCCTCCTTTCGAATAAAACATAATGATTAAACGGATATATAATTAATCATCTTTATAAAAAATCCATAGTGCACCTATCGTATAAAAAAGATACCCTCTTCTTATATAAATTAGGTAACCACTATTGATTACAAACATCATAAAACAACTTTAGATATATTCTAAAAGACTTTATGAATTAAAACTTTCTAATATCTTATCAGTTCTTTCACCTATATGTAATTATCTTTAATCTTACAATACACGATCGTCATTCGTCAAATAACTTTCGGTTATACGTGAGAAATAAATATATTCTCAAATTAAAAGAAACATAAGTAGTATAAAAGACCATCTATAAATATATATACACGCATCCATATACTAACTTATGTTTCTTCTCTACTTAATTAACATATTTTTACTTTTTCTTTCCAAAGAAAAAAGATACTACAGCAATGACAATCACTGCACCAATGACTGAAGGAATCAAAGCCATCCCAGCTAAGCTTGGCCCCCAAGTGCCAAAAATTGCTTGTCCCACAGAAGAACCTATTAAGCCTGCAATAATTCTAGCAATAATACCCATAGATCCAGCTTTTTTAGTAATTTTACCTGCAATAAATCCAATCAATCCACCAATAATACATGACCAAATCATACTACCCCTCCTTTATAAAATATATATATTTATATGAAAGCACTATACTTAGTAGCTTCTGTAATAAAGATCTCAATTGTATTCTACATCAACTGTGATGATTAATCAAATTCGCTTCCCTCGAACTCTTGGACATCCACTGATATAGGCCGATCTAATGCTTACTGCATGGCTTCACTCCTAGTAAGCAGCGCCACAGCTTCTGTATGATACGTCTGCGGGAACATATCCACTGGTTGAACTTTCACCAATTGGTAGCCCTGTTTTGTCAGTATTTCTATATCTCGTGCCATGGAGGATGGGTTACAAGACACGTACACTATCCGTTCTGGCCCCATCCCAACAGCAGCATGTAATACATCTTCTTTGCAGCCTGCACGGATGGGATCGAATACAATCACATCTGGCTTAATGCCTTGTTTATACAACTTAGGCATTTCCACCGCTGCATCGCCTACGATAAATTCTGTATTATCGTATCCATTTCGTTCTGCATTCTTTTTCGCATCTTTGATGGCAGGCTCAACGATTTCAATTCCAATGACATGTTTTGCTTTGTGAGCCAAGAACAAAGAAATAGTTCCTGTTCCACAATACGCATCTATCACCATTTCACGGCCTTTCAAGTCCGCAAATTCCAAAGCTGTATCATAGAGTACCGTGGTTTGTTCTGGATTCACTTGAAAGAAGGAATGCGGTGACAACTGAAAGGATAAATCTTTAATATAATCCGTAATTTGGTCTTTTCCATAAATGGTACGATTCGTAGGTCCTAAGATCACATTCGTTTGTTTCGGATTGTGATTCACTACGATGGATGTCACTTGTGGTAAAGCCTGTACAATCTGATTCACTAATTCTTGCTCCTGCGGAATACTAGCTGTACGGCTTACGAGAATAACCATCCATTCGTCTTTGCCAATCCGCCCTATAACATGACGAATCACACCTCTTTCGGTATGCTCATCATAAGGCTCGATACCTAATTCATTCATAGCCTCGTAGCAAACTTTACGAATCTCATCATTGCCTACATCTTGAATAGGGCAATGTTCATGGTTAATGATGCTATGGGATCCCTTTTGGTAAAATCCCATACGAATTTTATCTACGGTTCCACCTACAGGCATTTGCATCTTATTCCGATATCTCCATGGTTCTTCTGGCCCTATGCAAGGTAATACTAACTCTGGGTCACATTTAGCAATCCGTTCGATAACGGCTTTCACAGATTCTGTTTTTAGTCGTAATTGTTCTGTATAGGACGCATGTTGTAATTGGCAGCCCCCACAATTGCCATATACCTCACATTGCGGGTCCACTCGCTCTGCAGATGGTGTGAGCACCTCTACAATATCTCCTACAGCATAATTCTTTTTGACTATAGTAATCTTCACTTGCACCGCTTCATTCGGTAAAGCATAGGGCACAAATACTGTAAACCCTTCGTATCTGCCTACCCCTTCGCCACTACTGCCGGTGCCGCGAATCTCTATCGTATATGTATGTCCAACGCACACCGGTGCTTTCTGTTGTTTCTTCTTCTCACTCATCTATATATCCTTATACACAATGTAATCGTTTGTATCAATGTATTTCCTTTTATTATATCATTTTTTATGTCTTCTTAATACGGATTCTAACATCATCGCTAGTAAAAGCTCTACAGTAGTCAAACATTTGTGACACAACCTCCTAAAGATTTATTTAAGAAGTACTCTGCTATATATTCATTGGGTGATTTAAACCCCAATACTTTCTGTGCTATGTTATTATATCTACTTGCATATCGTTGATGTGCCTTTAAAAGAGCATTAAGACTCCTAAACTTTCTTATATAGAATCTCTCTCCATCAACCTTATGGCTTCGCTCTACCTTTCCATTTTGCCATGGAGAAAATGGACGTATTAGCTTATGTTTTATCCCTAATTTACGTAATACGCGATCAAACAAACACTCTCGCTCCTTAAGACCATAATTAGTAAACTCTCGTCCATTATCTGTCTGTATCGTATGTATTTTAAAGCCCATACGAGCCTCTAAATCTACTAAGAATCTACTCGTATTAGTTACGCTCTTCTCGTCTACAATGGATAGTATACGTTTCCTAGAGTATTCATCTATAGCCGTAATTTGGTAGTATTTAATGCCATTAGTGTCAAATAGTAAGCACTCATTAGGTACATATTTAATATCAATTTGAACTTTTTCACCTGGATATGTAACTACATCAGGCTTCCAATTGCTTTTATAATATTGTTTAGATTCCTTTGTCTTAGGTATATGCCTGCGTATTTGACAGCACATCGATCCATAGGAGCGAGTATATCCGCGTTTCTTAGCTTCTATATATACTTGTGCCAACCCTTCATGCTTAAATTTCGAGTATACACGCTTAATTAGCGATAACTCTTCTGCTATATGTTGATTCGGATGTGAGTGAGGTCTACGGCTCTTTAACCGTAAGGATGCAATCGTTCCATCATAGCGCTTTACCCAACGTTGTACTTGTTGTCTACTTGTATTATACCGTCTAGCTGCTTCAGCATTGTTTTTATGTTTGATAGCATATTCACAAATTAGTTTACGAAAGCGTAATTCTTCAGTTATAATAGATGACATAAGAAGGCCCCTCCTTTGAGATAATGATTCGGTTTAGCAACTTTCATTATAATAGAGAGCCTTCTTATTTTTTATTTTTGTCACAAATATATTATACTCTTACATTTTTCGAAAAATACAAAGCTCAGATTACCATATATGAAAATGCCCTTCCAGAGCTTAAAAAATCATATTCCAAGCTGCCAAATTCAAAGGATATTTTGGACAGACTTGATAAATTGCAAGAAAAGAAGAATACCCTCATGCAAGAGTATTCGTCCTCAAAAACCAGATGAACGAGCTTTACAAGATACGGAAAAATTATGGGATTTATTTGGGTAAGGAGATGGCGAGATAACCAGCTCCTTATTAACCCCTACTACATTAAACATCATTCATACATTGTAAAATCTCATAATTCTGAACATGCATCTCATTATTTAGTAAGTTATATTTTTTATTTTCTAAAACTTTTATATTTATATTCGAATTAATGCTATAATCTTTTTCTAAAAATCCTATTGCCGAAACAATTAACTGGCTAAATTGATCTGATGATTCCATAATATACTCGACTAATGTCTGTTTTTTCTCTTGGTCTGTCTCTACATTATTAGAGCTATCAAAAATCATCGGAAATGTTATTCCTTCAGGATTAAATTTCTGTTTTAAATCATTTTTCGGAGAACTCACAAGCTCCAAAATGTTATAAAAATCATTTATTCGCATTTTTACCTTCTTCTTTTTTCCAAACAAAAAAGGTGGTTAGATTTTACTCTAATCACCTTTTGATTCTGTGTATTGCAACTTACTGCAACTTAATTTTTCTGCTACAAAACCTTATTGCATGGTACTTTTAAAAATCAATTACCTACTAAAAATCATGGTTCTGCAACTTACTTTTACTCGTTAAGTTCCCAATGACCATTATTTCCACTACCTACATATTGCAAATTATCTATTTCCTTCAAAGTTCTTTGTATCGTCTTTACACTTACCCCTGCACCTTCTGCAATAGCCTGTCTTGTAATTTTATTATTTAATCTTATTTGTGTTTTTATAAATTTAATCAGTTCATCTCTGCCCTGAGGGACATCGTGAGGGACACTGTGAGGGACATCTTGAGGGACATTCCCTCCACCCACCTTTTGCGTCGCTATCTTCTTCAAAGGAATAATCGTTCTAAATATATCTCCTTCCTCAAATAGCGGATTTTGTCCTGAATAAAGCTGTGTGTACTTGTAGGTATTTCTCATTCCTGAGCCTAATTCATCAGCAAGACCTATTTCTCTAAACACCTTTGATATAGCAGGGTTTTTAGGAAATGGCTCAAATTTCTGTAAGTCTAATGCTCCCATACCATGAGCCAAGTTGCTGTTTTCAACAGTAATTCTCTCATCATCAATAATCATCTTTGCAGGATACCCACTTGAATAATCCCTATGAGCCAATGTATTGGAAACTATCTCTCTAAGTATCCTATCTCTTGCATTGACATTGACTATTCCGTCCAATACAAATAAATCATTCAAATGCTTTTGCCCAAACTCAATAAGCATATCATAGCTATCAATCAGATTCGTTATGACAACATCTCTATCATCATATCTATCCTTGTTTTCAACTCTGAATATACCATCAGTTTTGTGCTGTGGAAGAACGGACATAATAGAGTTGTCTTTTCCAAATAACAGAATAGCTGCTAATGTAATTCCCTCGCGCTTTGTTTCCGGATCGGTCAGTATCAAATTGGCACTTCTAAGAAGTTCTTCATTGCTCATATTCGCCCAAACATGATTTTTATTTCGGAAAACAGCCATTTTCTTAGCTTTATCAATAACAGAAGCATCAAGAAAATCAATATCAAGATTCGGATATACTTTATTAATAAAATAGCTTCCTTGCTTTCTTGCGTATAGCTTATATACAAGTTCGGAATGGTCTGTTATATTGATGTCTCCCTCATAAGACCTATCCCAAATTCTTCCATTATGCCTGCACACCTGATAGCCTTCCGGAACTCTGATGTAAATTACTTTTTTCTCGTCTATATCAAAGATTTCAGGGAGCAAATAAAGTGGCGGATACATCTTTTGCGGATTATTGATCGCCGTAGTAAATTCCTTAATCACTTTATCAACTTTCTCTTTACTAACACCAACAATCTCTCTTTTATCATTTACACCAAGTAAAATATGTCCACCATTTCTATTATTGAAAGAACATACTGTATCAAAGACATCTTTGGTTAAAGCATTTTTGGATTCTTTAAACTCGACATCTATCTTCTCTCCATTTTGAATTAACTTCTTTATTTCATCTATCATCATCTGCTTTTCACCACCCTTTATTTCCCAATGTTTTCTTCAATAAAAACTTCGGAATTTAGAATTTCAACTCTATCTTTATTGACTACAAAAGTAACATAATCTCCATTTTCTAAATTCAAAAGTTCTCTTATCCTTTTCGGGATAGTAACCTGTCCTTTTGCCATAACTTTTACTGTAGCCATAAATATATCTTTCATACTTCCTTTCACCCTATTTTTCCTACAAAATATTATAATATTTTTAGGGCATTTGTTCCACTCTGAAATTAGTTGTCTCTTACTTACTATATGTCAGAACAGTCTCTTTTATCTCATTTTCAACCGCTTCTAAAAATTCTTCCTTTGATGATTTTCCTGGAGCAATATCGGATAGCTCCATTTCCCCACTTTGCTGTTGTTTCTGCTGGCTTAAATGTATCAGATACTATTGTTACGAGGCTAACTCCTTTATGTGTGGCTACAAAGATTTTTCTTATTTCTTTCTACAAATCCTTTAAAGATCAGGTTTCAATAATCCCTGCTCTTGTTGCAGGAGTACCAAGTCCTTTTCTTTCCATTTCCACACCTTTTTCAAGTACGTCATTTCCTGTAATCTCCATAGCCTTTAAAAGCGTATCTTCAGTAAAGTATTTCGGAGGTTGGGGAAATTTTTCTTTAACCTCTTTATTTTCCAACGCTCAAAACATCACCAACACTTACATCGGACAATACAGTATTTTCACTCTTTTTTGATTTGTATTCTTTAAGGTATTTGCTAAAGTCTTCATCTTTAATTACCTTACCTGAACTTGTAAGTTCAAAACCGTCAAATGAAGCTACAATCTTTGCTATATTTTCAATCAGAGGATAGCCTACACTTGCATTAAATTTATCGGATATAAGGAAGTAACCTTTTGCTTCACTTAAAGGTAATTCAGAAACATCTTTTTTTACGGAACTGATTGTCGGTATGATTGCATGATTGTCCGTAACCTTTTAGAGTTAAATACTACCTTGATACGCTCTGTATCAAAGTCATTTTTACCCAAAGTGTTGTTGACTGTACTCACAATCATATCCTCTGTTAAACACCTGCTGTCTGTTCTGGGGTAAGTAATCAGTTTCTTTTCATACAGACTTTGAGTATAGTCAAGTGTCTACTTGGCACTATATTCAAAATAGTTATTGCACTTCCTTTCAAGCGTAGAACCATTTTGCGTTTTTATCATGAAATGCCCGGACCAAATTAAGGATTGCAAACACTATTGACCCTATTCCCAATATCATCCACATAAATACCCCCTCCCCGACAAATTTAAGTTCACGTCTATACAAATCCTTTTTATCTTTATAAACTGGGATTTATCAAGACAAAAAGTCTTGAGCTTCTCTTCTTATTTCTTCATCAATATCCTTATTATGAACAATGTCATTTAAAATCGCAAAGTATACCTGTTGCTCTTGCTCTCCGTTTTTCACTCTGTTCAACATCCAAATAGTGTGCATAGTGGGACATCGTTTGATAGAAGAGATTAAGAGAGGTTCATATCCCTGCTTATAAAATTTTTCTACAAAATGGACAATCGAACCCGGTGCTCCAAAATCAGAAAGTGGGTGTCGCTCTATAAATTGTAATAGTGGTTCCACTGCTTTAATGCCAATACCACTTTCTTCAATTTCCTGTATACAATCATCCATTATTTCAATGAAATTATCTGTATCTATTTCGTTTTCCATTCTTTCAATTAAGTTATTTAGCTTGCTCATCGTCATCCCTCAGAAATTCAAATTTAATAAATAGGCTTCCCTATTTTTATTTTTCTACGCCATTCTGATGCCAATACATCATCTGCTAAGTATTCATCCATTTCGACAATTAAATCGTTTTCTACTCTAATAAAACTTACCACATGAAATGATACGCTTTTATACTTCAAAAATAGTTGACACACCAGAATAATAATATTATTAGTTTTATCAATGCGTTCTATCTTCCCATCCCAATCTCATGGATATTCACAATTAGCTTTAATATATTATTCAACAGTAAACATTTCATTGGTACAATGGCTTTTTATAATAGCATCATCTCGGAAATATGTCCTCAATTTTATTTTGTGAAACTATATCATCAAAAAAGGTTTCTATATTCAAATCATCCACCTCCATAAATTCAATGTCCTCTATCTCTTTCTTTTCATCTCCTTGACCTAACTGTCAAGAAGCATCCCTCGCTCTGAAGAGCTCGGTCAATTCTAGTTTGCTTATATTATTTTAACATACTCAATATCTAAACAAATAGAATCTCCACTAACCATTACTAAATTCTCCAGCGGCAAAACTATGGGATTCTCCATCAATATTCACAGTATAAATCGATAATCTGCAGATCTGATTGTTGAACGAATCTTTTATCAATACAATTTCTCCAGTCTCTTTCCATGTGTATTTAAATATGCTTTTACCAAAAAGAATTGTATCATAACTTCCAGTAACTTCGTGCTGCCAAGTTTTTGATTTATACATTTTCATTGCAACTATACTTTTCAACTCCATGTTTGCTTCATTCTGCGCTCATTAATATATGCCAGAGGGGTTTATAGCTTATATGCATATTTTCTGCCTTTCTCTTGTGTCATCTATCACTAATGATCCTTTTTCTATTATATCAGCACTCTTGCTAACTCATAAACATTTCTTGGCACAATCGTCTGTTCCTTCTGGATTGTGCTTTTCCTTTCTTTTCTTGTTTACATCTACCTATCCATCAGCTGCTTTATACCTTGGCTCTTAGCACCGGGATTGTCATTACCATATCCTTCCATCAAGTTGATAACGCTCCATGCTCCAAGTCCTGCACCTACTGCCATAACCAAAATCTTTAATACATTAACTGCCTATATAAAAAACGCTATAAGTTATTCCTCCTCGTTTTCTTCTTTCTTTTCAATCTTGTTATATGACTTCACTACAAAGTTTTTGTAAGTTTTTCCCTCTTTTTCAGCTTTTTCTCTATAGGTTGCAAAGTTAATATACTCCTTGCCTTTACCGTACTTTTTTACAAGCGTGAAGTTTACAACTTCTACTTTCTCTCCTTCATTTTCAAAACTTGAGAAAGTAGGCTCTGCCAATAAGTTGGCGTTGATGTTAATCATTTCTTACTTCATTAAAAATTTCTTCTTTTCAATAAAAAAAGCGACCGGAGTTTTTCTTTTCCAATCGCTAACGCTCATACTATTTGATTATTTCCTTTGTGGGACTTCTGATCCTTATCATCTTGCCTCCTGATTTTGGGTAAAATAAAAGACGATAGATTTTCTTTCTTTCTATCGTCTCAGGTACTATTTCTATTTGATTTTTCTGTCAGATATACTGGGAGTTGAAAACATCTCCGATTTGCACAAAACTTAAAATATTCTTCTCTAATCTTCTCTAATGGATAAATTAAAGTTGTTCGTTAGAACAGAATGCATTTCGATTTGTCCATATCAATCCTAGCAAATCGGCTTCTACAACTTCATCGTAAACATTCTCATCGATAAATTTCACACAAGCACATTGAGTATAATCTCTTCCGCACTTGTTACATCTATCTTGATTAATTTTATAAAATGGAGCACTTCCAATTTTATGTTCTAACAATTCATCTCTCTCCCCTTTAGTCATATTAAACTGTACATATATACGCCCATCTTCTATCCACATTTTTCTAATTTTATTGGGGTGAATAATAAGTCTTTTGAAGCACACTACATCACCATGAATCAAAGTAAATTTATCAGGATAATTCTCTCCTACTTTAAACTTATTATTTTCTTGATATATAGTCTCAATCCACTCTTCAAACGTCACATCAGATAATTTAGGAATAG
>NZ_AFUJ01000059.1:0-36408 GCF_000221605.1 Veillonella sp. oral taxon 780 str. F0422
TTTTCTTAGAATTCCTACGTGGAGATTATGTAAACTTAACATTAGGCTTTAAATCTGCGCAAGTTACAAGCTTAATTGTCATGGCTGTGTCCTTTGGCATCTGGCTATACCTTCATTATAAAGGAACAACGGATACACATGTATTCCCTATAGGGAAAGGCAAAAAAGGAAAATAATGATTCATTAGTTTCAACACAAAGTGATGCCTATAAAATCAAACTAATAAGAAATATAAAGAGGAAAGGATTGCACATAGCAAATCCTTTCCTCTTTTTCTTATCTATAAAATTTCAAATATTATAAAATTCTCTTGCCTTTATATATTTAAAGCACTATATCTGTCAAGTACAAAACTATTCATTAAGACAGTAACTCTTCTGCTACAATTAATGCCTCTAATTCTTCTAATGCACGTTGCGCAATTAATGCATTTTTTCTTTTTCTTACGTACTTTAGCTCCCCAAGGTTCCATGATACCAAAATTTACATTCATTGGTTGGAAATTTGAACCTTCATAAGCACTAATATAATGGCTTAACCCACCAAGAGCCGTTGTTTTAGGGAATGTAACAAATTCTTTGCCATGCAACATACGCGCCACTTGGATAGCTACCATCATACCTGCAGCTGCTGATTCTAGATACCCTTCCACACCTGTCATTTGACCAGCAAAAAACAATCGTGCATTAGATTGTAGTTGGAATGCTTGGTTCAACAGTTCTGGAGAGTTAATATATGTGTTACGATGCATGACACCATAGCGAATAAATTCAGCATTCTCTAACCCTGGAATCATTTGGAATACTCGTTTTTGTTCACCCCATTTTAAATGCGTTTGAAAGCCTACTAAGTTGTACATAGTAGCTTCTTTATTTTCCTTGCGCAACTGCACTACTGCATGCCACTCAATATTGTTCCGTGGATCTACAAGGCCAACCGGTTTCAAAGGTCCATAACGCAATGTATCTACTCCTCGAGATGCCATAATTTCTACCGGCATACATCCTTCAAAATAGATTTCTTTTTCAAAATCTTTTGGTTGTACTACATCGGCTGTAGTTAATGCTTCATAGAAAGCATCATATTCTTCTTTCGTCATAGGGCAGTTTAAATAATCTGCATCCCCTTTATCATACCGTGAGGCTGCAAATACTTTATCGTAATTCAAAGACTCTGCTGTTACAATCGGCGCTGCCGCATCATAGAAATAAAAATCTTTAGAACCAGTTAACTCTTTAATCTTAGTCCCTAATGCTTCTGATGTGAGTGGACCACTTGCAAAAATAACAATACCTTCTTCTGGAATCTCTGTCACTTCTTCATGAATCACTGTGATTAAAGGGTGTTCTTTAATACGTTCTGTGACCCTTTTGCTAAAAGCATGACGATCTACAGCCAAGGCACCACCTGCTGGAACTTGAGTAGCATCGGCAGATTCCATGATTAAAGAGTCTAAACGACGCATTTCTTCTTTCAAAAGCCCCACTGCATTTTCTATCGTATTCGCACGCAAAGAGTTAGAGCATACTAACTCTGCAAATTGATCTGTATGATGAGCCGGTGAAGACACTTTGGGACGCATTTCATATAAGTGCACAGGGATACCACGCTTAGCCAGTTGATAGGCTGCCTCAGAGCCAGCAAGACCAGCTCCAATAATAGTTACAAAATCTTTCATTCTTTATCTTCTTTCTTTGTTCTAGGTTTACGTTTTGGCCTTGTTTCACAGTCAGGATTGGAACAAAACTCTTTTTTATTTCCATTTTTATATACTTTTTCAGCCATTAAGCTACCACAAACGGGACAAGTTTTATCAATAGGTTTATCCCACATTGTAAAATCACAAGATGGATACCCTTCACAACCATAAAAAACACGACCTCTCTTGGATTTACGTTCTAAAATCTCATGAGATTTACATTTAGGACATGTCACTCCCGTGCTAACTGTAATGGACTTAATATTTCGACAATCTGGAAAGTTAGAACATGCTAAATATTTACCATAAGGTCCTAGTTTATAGACCATATCATGTCCACATTTTTCACAAAGGATACCACTCTTTTCTGCCTCCAGTTCTATCTTCTCAGCCGATTCAGCTGTGTATAATTCCTTCTCAAAACTATCATAAAATGAATGGATAACAGCTTCGTAGAAGTTAGTCCCTTGTGCAATATGGTCTAAATCTTCCTCCATAGAGGCAGTAAATTTCGTATTAATGAACTTTTCAAAATGAGTTGTTAAAAATTCCACCACGGCAAATCCTAAATCAGTAGGAATAAATTGTTTATCCTTACGCTCCACATAATTCCGTTTTAAGATCGTATCAATAGTAGCTGCATACGTACTTGGCCGACCAATTCCCTGTTCTTCTAATACTTTGATAAGACCTGCCTCAGAATAACGGCTTGGAGGTTGCGTAAAATGCTGTATACCATCCATAGAGATAGGCATAATAGCTTGCCCTTCCTCTAGGGCTGGCAGTATATGGTCATCCTCTTTTTTAGCGTCTTCATAGACTTCTGTAAAACCTTTAAATAATACACGATTCCCTGAAGACTTCAATGTATACTCATCTACATGAAATTGCATAGTTATAGTTTCACTTTTCTGTGGAGCCATTTGACTCGCTAAAAATCGATTCCAAATCAAGGTATATAATTTTAACTCATCACTAGATAGATAGGACGCTACCGCTTTAGGTGGTAATTCCAACATGGTAGGACGAATCGCTTCATGCGCATCTTGAGCATTCGCCTTCGCTCCAAATACATTTGGTTTACTCGGATAAAACTCCTTCCCAAAGGTCTTGAGAATATAGGCTTTAGCCGCTTCTTGCATTTCCTTTGATACCCGAGTGGAATCTGTACGCATATAGGTAATTAAACCTACATGACCATAGCCCCCAATTTCTTTACCTTCATATAAATGTTGTGCTGCAGACATAATGCGTTTTGCATTCATATTCAGTTTGCGTACACCTTCTTGTTGCATCGTTGACGTCGTAAATGGAGCTGGTGCTTTGCGACTACGTTGTTTTGATTGTACAGAACTAACTACACTTTCACGGTCACGAATAACACGTAACACTTCATTACTTTCTATCTCATTAGAAATCGTTAGCTTTTCATCACCTTTGTGTGTCACTACCACATCAAATTGTTCATTCTTAGCTGTTTGATACACGCCTTCAATAGTCCAATATTCTTCTGGAATAAATGCTTGAATTTCTCGTTCCCGATCGCAGATAATGCGTACCGCTACAGATTGAACACGTCCAGCACTAAGTCCTTTGCAAATCTTTTTCCACAGCAAAGGGCTTAATTTATAACCTACAATACGGTCCAATACACGACGAGCCTGTTGAGCATCCACCATATGCATATCAATCGGTCTAGGTGTTGCCATCGCCTCTTGAATAGCATGCTTGGTAATCTCATTGAAAGTCACTCGACATGGTGTAGTACCATCTATATTTAAAATATGTGCTAAATGCCAAGAGATGGCTTCTCCTTCACGGTCAGGGTCAGTTGCCAGATACACAGCCTTCGCCTTATCTGCTTCTTTGCGCAAATCTTCAATAACAGCCTTTCTACCTGGTACATTCAAATATCTAGGTAAAAAACCATTAGTTATAGATACACCCATTTGCATTTTAGGTAAATCCCTTAAATGGCCCATGCTAGCTTTTACCACATAATCATCACCTAAAAATTTTTCAATGGTCTTTGACTTTGCTGGTGATTCCACGATGATTAAAGTTTTTCCATCTTTTTGAAAGTCCGTTTATGCTCTATTTCAATCGGTTCCGGACGCATGACCAAAGGTCTAGACTCTGGTGCTTTGGCGCTTGATTTGACAGCTTCTTTTGTATCTTTGTCTTTTTTCTTCTCCCCTGTAACGAAGGATCTAGTAATGGCCAAAAATCTTCCTCCTCTAAGTATGTAGCACGTACCCCTGCGGGGTATGTGTAATCATTTGTTTTAGCTCTAATTGTAACAGCAATGTATGAAGATTTGATAAAGACAATTGCGTGGTATGTACAAGTTCTTCAATCGTTGTATTTCCACCAGGATTCATGGCCTTCAACACACTTTGTTCTTCTTCATTCACTATGTTTACTTTATTACTATCCATGTTACTATACTTTGCGACTTTTTGCCAACCATATTCACGCAATACTTGTTCAGGATCTGTTAATACCGTAGCTCCTTGTTGAATAAGCCAATGATTTCCATCACAAGTATGCGTCAATACATTACCAGGTATGGTAAATACATCTCTCCCTTCATTAATCGCCATATCAGCAGTAATCAACGATCCGCTACTAGCTTTTGCTTCCACCACAATAGTGCCTCTCGTCATACCGCTGATAATTCGATTTCGTGAAGGAAAGTGATGACTCTTTGCTTGCATATGCGGTCCATATTCTGATAATAGCAATCCATCTTTTTCTAAAATTTCTAAAAATAAATTCCGGTTTGTTCTTGGATAGGTTACATTTAAACCGCAGCCCATAACAGCAATCGTTGGAGTTTGTCCTTGCAAGGCCCCTTCATGGCTAGCACGATCAATCCCCATGGCGCCTCCACTAACAACAATAATGCCTAAATTAGATAAAGCCCGTCCAAAGTGTCTAGCTACTTGTACACCATAGGTAGAGCACTTTCTAGCGCCTACCATCGCCAAAGAACGATCCGTATGTTGCAACACTTCTATATTTCCACGTCCATACAACACTCGGGGACTATTATAAATTTCTAGTAAAGATTTGGGATAGTATGGAGATTCCCAAGTAATCACTTCTATATGATAACGCTCTAAATCTTCTTCTAATTGTAATAGAAAGCTTTCATTGATAGGACGGCGAATTTCATCAAATAATTCATATTTACAACCCAATGATGGTTCCACATTGTGATGTAACACATGATGCCAAGCTTCTTTGGCACTTTCGTAATAGGTAAATAAATTACCTAAGCTTGCATTCCCTAATCCCACTACATGTTGGAGAGCACTCGCATAAATTTCGTCTTTCATTTACAATCCCTCCTGTACCTGCCGATAACTCAAAGCTTCTGCCACATGGTCTGTTAAAATCACCTCAGATTCTGCTAAATCAGCGATTGTTCTTGCCACTTTGATAATGCGGTCATAGCTACGTAAACTCAAATGTAATGTAGTAAAAGCTGAATCTAGCAATTCTTTAGCTTGCTTAGAAAGTTTCACATACATTTCTATATCACTATGACTTAAATGTGAGTTCACCCCAATATTCGTTCCTTTATATCTTTCAGTTTGCATAGATCTAGCACGGATAACACGGCTACGTACTTGCGCTGTACTAACTTTATCCTTAGGGGCATATATCTCTGTTAAAGTAGGTCTTTCTACGGGTACTACTAGATCCATTCTATCCAAAATAGGTCCTGATAACACTCGTTGGTATCTTTGAATTTGCGTAGCTGTACAAGTACATCGATGATCCTCTTCCGTTCCAAACCATCCACATGGACATGGATTCATAGCCATGACAACAATACAATCACTGGGATAGGTAGTTGCCATTCCAATCCGTGCAATATGTACTTGTCGTTCTTCTAAGGGCTGTCTCAGAACCTCTATGACAGGCCTACGAAATTCTGGTGCTTCATCCAAAAATAAAACGCCTTTATGTGCCAAGGTAATTTCTCCTGGTTTTGGCGGTTGTCCTCCTCCCGACATAGCCACTAATGTACTCGTATGATGAGGACTGCGAAATGGTCGTTGTTCCATTAATCGGCCACTTTTTAATAAACCCATTACACTATAAATACGGCTTACCTCTAATTGCTCCTCCCGCGAAAGGGGAGGCAATAAAAACGGCAATCGTTTAGCTAACATGGTTTTTCCCGAACCCGGAGGTCCTGTCATCAGTAAATGATGACCACCAGCAGCAGATATTTCTAAGGCCCGTTTTGCCATTACTTGCCCTTTTACATCTTGTAAATCTAGTATTTCCGCACTATATTTTGATGGCACTATAGCTATCTGTGCACATAGATTTTCTTTCTTTTCAGGATGCTCTAATACTTCCACAACTGCAGCTAATGTAGATAGTCCATATACAGGTATAGAGGCCCCACTGATAGCCTCTTCATGATTTCCTATAGGCACTATAATATCTTCTACCTTAGAAAGATAACTATTGTCATTCCCTAACTCCTGATTTGTCACTCCTATCACCATAGATAACATCCCCATCACTGGTTGTAAAGAACCATCTAACGATAATTCTCCTATAAATATATGGTGATCCCAATGTATAGACTCCTTTTTCTTGTGTTTTTCCGATTCTTGAGCGGCTAAAATTCCCATGGCAATGGCTAAATCTAAAGAAGACCCATCTTTACGAATATGGGCAGGTGCTAGATTCACCACAATTCTCTTCATAGGAAACTCAAAGCCCCCATTCTTGATAGCCGATCGCACTCTCTCCTTTGCCTCTTTCACAGAGGTCGCTGGTAATCCAACAATGTCAAAGCTTGGTAGACCTGGGCTAATATCTACTTCTACGGTCACCACATATCCATCAATACCACTCACACATACTCCATAGGTTTTTGCATACATGATACTCCTCCTATCTTATAAATGACACGCTTTCATATGCCGTAATTTAGAATCTCCCACTTGAGGCACATATACTTCTATGACATCAAATCGTATAGATTCATACTCTATATCACGGGTTGTCAAAAACATAGATATGACATGACGTATGTGTTGTTTCTTTTTCCAATGCACCGCCTCACAGGGCATTCCATAGGTTTGGGTCCGTCTTGTTTTCACCTCTACTACAATGAGCATATTTTCTTTTTTAGCGATAATATCTACTTCACCAAATCGATAGCGTATATTTCGTTCCAATACATCATAGTCTTGGCTTTTCAAATAGTTGGTAGCTAGGTCTTCACCGTATCTTCCTAATTCAATATGGTTCATAGGCACCTCCTTAGTTCTACATTACTTTCATTATGAAAGAATGTAAACCGTACAACCCACACTGTTAGGAGTGTGCTATACCAAGAGTGTTATAATCCATATACAATTATCGATATGCAAAAAAGCATTCCCATAGAACAATCTATAAGAATGCTTTTATAAGTAATATAATATTATAATCATTTTCAAACAATGGAATCGCTATGGGCAGAGATATCTTTATAGGTATCCTAAGCATGTATAACCTAAACGATATACTAATACTTAGATTTCTTCTACAGGCTTACCTGCCACAATCGATTTGATAGGTTCAAAACTATGACGATGTAATGGCGTAATGCCAAGGTCTTTTATCGCCTGCTTATGTACATCTGTATAATATCCTTTATGGATCGCAAACCCAAATCCTGGATACTCTTCATCCATAGCTTCCATGAAGCGGTCCCGTGTTACTTTTGCTACAATGGAAGCAGCCGCAATAGATGCACTTTTAGAGTCTCCTTTAATCAAAGATTCTACAGGTACCTCTAAATCTGGTAATTTCATCGCATCCGATAATACAGCCTCTGCCTGTACTGGCAAATTACGAATCGCCTCATACATAGCTTGTCGTGTAGCCTCATAAATATTGAGTGTATCAATGACTTCTGCCTTATAGGACACACAGTGTACCGCTACTGCTACCTCCATGATTTGATCAAATAAGGTATCTCGTTTTTCTGGCGTTAGTTTTTTGGAATCGTTCAACCCTACTAGCTTGCAATGAGGTGGTAAGATAACAGCTGCTACTGTCACAGGACCTGCAATAGGACCTCTACCTACTTCATCTACACCAGCGATTAGGTATTTTCCTTCCTCGTAAAAGCTTTCTTCATAAGCGTACATAGCTTCTAAACGCTGTTGCTCCTCTAAGACTTTTTTCTGCTTTCGCAAATACACACCAGCTGCGTGTTTCACGGATTCACGAGAATCTTCTAATGCCCATTGTACATAATCAAAAGGGCATTCACCTTGCAGTAGATTTTTAATATCTTTAACTTTAAGTTCCTCAAACTCACTCTTCGTCAACATAGTACGGCTCCTCATCGACGCCATCAAAGGTAATGTATCCCAATTTATTATTTCTGTAATCCGTCAAAATCACACGGCGCACCTTGTCATAATCTACGACGCCACCGCTTACCAAACAACCACGACGACGACCAATAGCCTCTAACATGGTATCTACGGATGTACGCTCTTCTTCCGTCAATTTATAACGCTCATGCAATAATGTCGGTTCATGCTCTTCTAAATATGCCAACAACTGCTTGATAACAGAATCTAAATCATACACATCGTCGGAAATAGCTCCTGTCATCGCTAACCGAGCTGCTGCTCGTTGGTCTTCAAACTTAGGCCATAATACACCTGGTGTATCTAATAGTTCAAGATTTTTACCTACTTTTACCCATTGTTGCCCCCGAGTATGACCCGGTTTATTAGCAGTTCTTGTTGCTGCTGATCCAGCTAGTTTATTAATTAGTGTAGATTTACCTACATTGGGTATCCCTAGAATCATAGTACGTACTGTACGACCTTTAATTCCTTTTTTTAGCCATCTATCGATGATGGGCTGTGCTAAGGATTCTACGGTTTTCACGAGTTGCTTATTTCCTTTGCCATTTTTAGAATCAATAGCAATAGCATGAATACCTTCGTTTTTGAAAAATTCAATCCATTCTTTTGTAGCTTTTGGATTTGCTAAATCGCATTTATTTAAAATCACTACATGTGGCTTATCACCTATCAACTCGCGAATAACTGGATTCGCACTACTGCGAGGAATACGTGCATCTAGTAATTCGATAACCACATCAACTTTCTTTTTATGTTCCGTAATCATGCGTGTGGCTTTTGCCATATGGCCAGGGAACCACTGCACGATCGGAAAAATTTCTTGACTCATATTTCACCTATTCGTCTATTATCTATATCATATGCTCATTTTACTGTTATTTTTTTCTGCTAATCTAATATCTTTTATGACATACTACTATCAAACTATATACATTTTATGAAAGTATATAAAATCGACTATCAAGTAGCAAACTCCTATCTATAACTTCATAACTAATATGCCCTACTATTTAGCAGTTTCTAAAGGAAATAAAAAAAGGCTAGCCATAGACTTACGTCTCATGGCTAACCCTTTTAAATTAGCGTTTTTCGCGAATACGAGCAGCTTTACCAGTAAGGTTACGTAAGTAGTACAATTTAGCACGACGAACGATACCGCGACGAGTTACTTCGATTTTTGCTAGACGTGGGCTGTGAAGTGGGAATACACGTTCAACACCAACGCCAGAAGCGATACGACGAACTGTGAAAGTTTCACGAACGGAACCACCTTGACGGTTGATTACCAAACCTTCGAAAACCTGAATACGTTCACGGCTACCTTCCACAACTTTTACGTGTACTTTTACAGTATCACCAGCGCGGAACTCAGGAATGTCAGAGCGAAGCTGTTCTTTTTCTAATACATCAATAATATTCACGATTTTTTCCTCCTATTTTGCAGACGTTCATTACTTACACCTTATAAGCAGAGGACCATCTCAAATTAACAGTATTATTTTATCATAAATAAAAGTTTTTATGCAAGAGGGAAATGTAAAATTTATTTTATCTTCCCCTCTACATATTGTCGCAATCGTTCGATACGTTTTTCTGTAGCTGGATGTGTGCTATAGAGTTTGCTAATGAGCCCACTTTCACCAGTTTCAACTGTATAGTTGCGTAAGGTAATCAATGCATTATGGAGTTCAGCGCCTAAGCCGATTTCATAAGCATATTTATCTGCCCGATATTCGGCTCGTCTACCTGTGAATAAGTCAATAATGATCAAAGGCGCTTTAATAACCCACTGCATGAAAAGTATCTGCAATACCACGCAAAGGTAGAAGATTTGCACGATGAATGTAATTATCGGTAGTCGCAAATATTGAATCCATAATATGACACGCGCAAATAGTTCGTACACACGAATGCACATTTGTCCCAAATAGTTCATATAGAAACAAGAAAATCCGTAGGCCCCATCTTTATGATGAATATGTCCCATTTCGTGAGCCACTATGCCCAATAATTCATCATATGGCAACTGTATGATAGCCCCCGTATTAATACAAATTCGATTATGCCCCATTGCAAAAGCATTGATAGAATCATCATTTTTGATAAACCAGTCGAATTGCGACATATCGATACCAGTATGGTTTTGTATATCCTTCTGAATCATCTGCAGAATCTCTATCTCTTGCCCTAGAGGACGACGTCCCCCATAGAGCCACATGGTAATGCGATGAAACCAAGGAATTTGCACTAGTGCCGCCACAAGTAACACAGAGGTACCTGCTACGGCGTAGCTAATATTTTCCAGGTTAATACGCACATGAAAGAGGTCCATTGCTTTCATCAAAAACGGATGATCAATAGGCCCAAAGATAACCTGGTACATATACACAATACTGCCAATGATGAACAGATTGGCAAAAAATGTTAGTACTGTAACAATCATATGACCCTACTTCAATTTACCCAAGTTACTTACTTCATAAGTCATACGCAATAATTGAAGACGATTTTGCTTCACTGCTTCGTCTTTATCCATAACCATAACATGTTCAAAGAATGTTTCAATATATGGCACCAAAGATTCTGCCAAGCTTACAGCTTTCACATAGTCCCCAGCTTCTAAGGCATTACGATTTGTTGTATATACCGGCAATGCCGCTTTGTACAAGGCTTGTTCAGAATCTTCTTTTAACAAGGATTCGTCAACGCCTGTGAAAGTCACATCTTTCACCATATTAAAAATACGTGTGTAAGCCTGCATTAATGGTTCGTTTTCATCAATACGGTTTGCTGTTAAGGCTTGTCCTAAACCTTCTGCTAAAGCAACTGTGACAGTCTCTTGGCTCAATACAATATCTACCACTTGGTATGGCATACCTTGTTCTAATAAGATATTTTTCAGACGAAGGATGAAGAAGTTTTCTAATTGACCTAGTAATTCTTCTTGTTTTTCACTAGCCACGCCTAATAATTCCATCGCTTTCAGCCAAATTAGACGCATGGATAAAGACCATTTGCTATCCATCAAGATGTTGATGATACCGATAGTTTGACGGCGCAACGCATATGGATCCTGGGAACCTGTAGGGATTAAACCACGGCTGAACGTAGCTACAATGGTATCTACTTTATCAACGATACTCAAAATACGACCTGCATCGGTACTTGGTAAGATATCCCCTGCAAAACGAGGCAAGTATTGCTCAAAAATTGCTTCCCCTACAGCTGGAGTTTCACCATCTAGTAGAGCATATTCTTTACCCATAATACCTTGTAATTCAGTAAATTCGCTCACCATACCTGTCGTTAAGTCGGTTTTAGCAAGATGTGTAGCGCGTTCTAAAGTAACTGTATCTGTAAAGCCTACTTCTTGTGCTAAGGCAGCACCTAATGTTAAGAGACGTTCTGTTTTATCTTTCAAATTGCCCAAACCTTCTTGGAAGACAATTTTTGTCAATGCTTCATAACGACCTGCTAATGGGGTTTTACGGTCTTCATTAAAGAAGAATTTCGCATCATCTAAACGAGCACGAAGCACACGTTCATTACCTGCTGCTACCACTTCTAGAGATTTGCTATCCCCATTGCGAACAGTTAAAAACATAGGAAGTAATGTTCCTTTGCCATCCACCATTGGGAAATAGCGTTGATGGTCTTTCATCGGTGTAATAATACAGTCAGATGGCAAAGATAAGTAGCTTTCATCAAAAGTACCACAAAGTGCTGTTGGATATTCTACTAGAAATGTAACTTCATCTAATAAATCCTCATCCCACACCACAGTAGCCCCTTTAGTGGCTGCTAGTTCTGTTAATTGTTTACGGATTGTTTCACGGCGAACGTCTTGGTCGATCATAATGAAGTTTTTATTCAAAGTATCTACATAGTCTTTTGGTTCTCCGATAGTCAACTCAGATTCACCTAAGAAACGATGTCCACGGCTTACATTTGTACTTGTTACATTGGCAAATGTCACCGGCACTACGTCTTGACCAAATAATGCCACCAACCAACGTACTGGACGAACGAAACGTTCTTCTAAATCGCCCCAATGCATGGATTTAGGGAAACTTAAACCTGTAATCAAGGATGGTAATACGTCAGATAAAACTTCTTTTGTATCTAAACCAGCTGTCGTTGTCTCCGCAAAGATATATCCATCTACTACTTTCAATTCAGATACATCTAATCCTTTACCACGAGCAAAACCGATAGCTGCTTTTGTAGCATTGCCGTCAGCATCATAAGCAATAGATACAGATGGGCCTTTATGTGTTTCATGAACATCTTCGCCACGTTCTGCTACGTCATTGATAAGCAATGCAACACGGCGAGGTGTGGCATAGACTTTCACAGCCCCATGTGGAATGTGACGCTCTGCCAATGCAGCTGTTGCTAATTCACCTAATTGTTTAATAATATTTGGCAAAAATCCTGCAGGAATTTCTTCTGCCCCAATTTCAAAGAGTAAATCCTTAGCCATCTTATTTATCTCCTTTCAACAATGGGAAACCAAGTTCTTCTCGTTTCGCCAAATAGTTTTGTGCACAAATACGAGCCATGTTACGTACACGACCAATGAAAGCTGTTCTTTCAGAAATAGAAATGGCACCACGTGCATCTAGCAAGTTGAATGTGTGAGAACATTTCAATACATAATCGTAAGCCGGCAACACAAAGCCCAATTGACATACACGTGTAGCCTCAGCCTCATACATGTCAAATAATTTGAACAACATATCTGTATCTGCTAATTCAAAGCTGTACGTAGATTGTTCTACTTCGTTTGCATGCCATACATCGCCGTATGTATATTGTTCGTTCCATTGTAAGTCATACACATTTTCTACGCCTTGAATGTACATAGCCAAACGTTCTAAGCCGTATGTAATTTCAACGGATACAGGTTTCACGTCGATAGATCCTACTTGTTGGAAATAGGTAAACTGCGTTACTTCCATACCGTCTAACCATACTTCCCAACCAAGACCCCAAGCGCCCAATGTTGGAGATTCCCAGTTATCTTCTACGAAACGGATATCATGATCTTCTGCATGAATGCCAAGAGCAGCCAAACTTTGCAAGTATAATTCTTGAATATTGTCTGGAGAAGGTTTGATGATAACTTGGAATTGATGATGTTGGAATAAACGGTTTGGATTGTCACCATAACGTCCGTCTGCTGGACGGCGGGATGGTTCTACATAACATACAGACCAAGGTTCAGGTCCTAAGGCATGTAAGAATGTGGCAGGGTTCATCGTACCTGCCCCTTTTTCAATGTCATATGGTTGTTGTAAAATACAACCTTGTTCACCCCAGAAGTTTTGGAGTGTAAAAATCATCTCTTGAAATGTCATTTCCATTCCTCCTTATGTTTTACAGGGAATAAAAAAAGTCCCTGCAACGAAAATCGCTACAGGGACGAGATATACCCGCGGTTCCACCCTAATTGGCTAATGCCCTCTTTTAAAAAATAGCCTTTACTAATTGTCCATATCTAGTATGGTACAACGTTCCTGCTCATGCTCCACAGCGCCTTCTACTCAATCGTGAGCTTTCACCATCCTCACTCGCTAACGGGAGTATACTCCTCTGCTTCATCGCCTATGTATATATACTATTGTATGAATAAAAAGGTTTAGTGTCAAGGTGTATCCACTGAATCAGCGATGTAAGTTCTTAATTACTTTTACTATCCCCCTATTCCACAATAGTCTAGGAATATGTTCTGTATATTATTTTTCCAAGAACATTTTACACCATTCCATGTTCTCTATCCACATAGCAGTTTCATATTCAATGTCTTCCATTTCTGTGATAGCTGAAATGACGGCAATGCCATCTACCGGTTCCGCTAAGACATCATCAAAGTTATCTCGATTAATACCACCAATAGCCACCATTGGAATTGTCGGGCTATGAGCACGTAAAGCTAAAATTAATTCGGGCCCTCGCACAGTTTTGGCATCTTTTTTTGTGCTTGTTTCGTACATAGGACCTACACCGATATAATCCACATAGTCCAACTTTGTGTTCTCTAACTCTTCTACAGAGTTAATAGACGTCCCCACAAGGGCGTGAGGCAATCGTTTGCGTACTTCGTCAAGGTCCATATCGTCTTGTCCCACATGGACGCCATCAGCGCCTATCTTTTCAGCTAATTCTACATCATCATTAATGATGAAAGGAACTCCATATTCCTTACAAATGTGTTGCAACTCTCGTGCCAACTGTTCTTTTTCCTCCCCTACAAGAGCACCTTCCCCTTTTTCACGGAATTGAAAGCATGTAATACCTCCTTTACAAGCTTCTGTAAGGGTCGTGTGAATATCCTTCGTATTTGGTGTTCCACAAATGAAGTACACCCCTATCATGGAGCGCACTGTATCTATATCATGATGTTTCAAAATAATCCTCGTTTCTTATCTAACAACCAAAACAGATTACTTATAGTATACCACGACATTAAGTATGGTTGATATGATATGGATCATACATATATTACTCAGAATATTCATCCCCATAGGCCATGTGGTTCACAGGACCATTGCCTGTGCCCAGCCCAGGGTTATGCAAAATAGCTAATCGAATATATTCTTTACCAATGGTAATAGCATCTTCCACGGATTTCCCTTTGGCAAGTTCCGCTGTTATAACAGCAGAGAATGTGCAACCTGTGCCATGGGTGTGTACTGTGTCATATTTAGGACTTGTCCAAGAGCGTCGCATGGACATGGTATCTTTTGTAAATAAGTAATCTGTGGCCTCATCTCCTATGTGACCACCTTTGATGATGACTGCTTGAGGGCCTAATTCTTGTAAAATACGAATCCCTGCTGTATGCAAAGCTTCTACCGTATCAATTTTCATATCTGCCAGTACTTCGGCTTCGCTACGGTTCGGTGTAATCAAGGTTGCTTTCGGAATCAGTTTACTTTGCAAGGCTTTCACAGCTTCATCGGAAATTAGACGATCCCCACTGGTGGCAATCATCACAGGGTCTAACACATAGGGTACTTTTGGATCTATGTAGGCTCCGATTAGTTCCATCATTTCTGCTGTGGCTAACATACCCGTTTTCACTGCTTCTGGAACAATATCTGTAAATACGGCTTGCAATTGTGCTTCAATCATAGAAAGGTCCATGTGCGCAATTTGCGTCACACCTCTTGTGTTTTGTGCCACCACGGATGTAATAACAGCCATCCCATAGACATGACGACTTTGAAAGCTTTTTAAGTCCGCCATCACCCCTGCACCACCTGTTGGATCTGTTCCTGCAATCGTTAATGCTCTATGTAATTTCATAGGTATCTCCTTTACTAGTAACAAAAAAGAACCAATCCTTTGGACGGTTCTTATACAATGTCTAGTATTCGATGCCATCCACTTTCCTACGCCAGCATTATCTGGTTCAGGTCTAGGGTTTTGACACTCATCAATCTCAGCATAAGCACCCCTAGTGGTTCTTATATTAATTTAGTTATAACATGAAATATACTCTAATGCAATACAATAAATTACAGCTAAGCTACTTTCACTAGAAGATATTTCCTCTCAATATAGACATTCATATATCCTATATATTTCATATGATACATTACATTCACCTATATATTGCTATTGACGTAGTATCATTCAATTCGTATAATACATCTGTAAGGGGTGCTCACTAAAGTGGGCTGAGAAGTGGCTATGTGCTACTAACCCATAACCTGATTTGGATAATGCCAACGTAGGGATATATTAGTATATTTTTGTAGTACCTATACAAACACATAAGGACACATTACCACATGGTTCCTGTTTGCAATACTAGGTATCTTAAGAATATCTATCATCTACAGGCTAATCGTTTCAGATTAGTCTTTTTTGTTCCTACTGGCATAGTTAGGAGTATTCATGAGTGATTCAAAACTTTCATCATCGCGGTTGTCCCTCATTTGGTTCGGCGCCGCTCTTTCTATTGCGGAAATTATGACGGGCACCTATTTTGCGCCCCTAGGATTTTCCGACGGCCTATTAGCCATCATCATCGGTCACGTCATCGGTTGTTTGTTATTATTTGGTGCAGGACTCATCGGCGCTCGTGAACACATGAGTTCTATGCAAACTGTATCCACTGTCTTTGGCAATGGAGGCATGAAATTATTTTCCATTTTAAACGTTCTACAACTGATTGGTTGGACCGGTATTATGATTTATGACGGTGCTCTTGGTGCCGTAGAGTTATGGAATCTACCATTCACTGCGTGGACTTTCATTATCGGTGCTCTCATCATTGTATGGCTCTTCATTGGTATCCGTAACATGGGCTATATCAACAGCATCATGGGCTACGGCTTAGGTATCCTCTGCATCTATTTATTGATTAGCTTGTTACAAGAAAGTTCCATTCATAGCCAAGGAATCATCACTGATGAAATGACTTTCACAGCGGCTTTGGAATTATCTATCGCTATGCCATTGTCTTGGCTTCCATTGATTAGCGATTACACTCGCTTGTCCAAGAACCCTGTGGCAGGTACTGCATCTAGTGCCATTGTATATGGCATCACAAGTTCCGTTATGTATGTGTTAGGCCTAGCAGCTGCCCTCTATACAAATGAAAGCAACATTGCAAAGGTTCTACTTCATGCTGGTTTAGGATTTGGTGGGTTAATTATCATCGTATTCTCTACTGTCACAACTACTTTTATGGATGCCTTATCTGCTGGTATTTCCTCTGAAAGCTTGCAGACTAAATATTCTGGTCGTACCATCGGTATTATCATTACCGTCATCGGCACCATCGGTGCATCCATCTATCCAATGGATAATATCATTCCTTTCTTATATATGATTGGATCCGTGTTTGCCCCAATGATTGCTATTTTATTAACTCACTATTTCTTTTTGCGCAAATGTCCGCGCCTTGACCATGGACCTAGTTTGTATATCATTTGTTGGGCGTCTGGTACTTATATGTACCATCAATTCCTTGACAGCAACCCATTCTTAGGGGCTAGCCTATCTACTATCGTAGGAACAGCATTAGCAACCATTGCAACGGCCTATATCATTAGCCTAATTTCTAAAAAGAAAAAAGAAATATAACCGCTTACTATACTATTTAGTGCGTATATAAGCACTCATTATTTCATTATACACTTTACAATAACTTCACAAATCAAAACAGGAGCATTCCTTCTATGAAAGGTAGCTCCTGTTTTCATTTTAATATATTAATTATATCATCGTCTCTAAAAACTCAATGCTATGCAATGTATATCCTAGTTGATATGTCAAAAGTTTTCGCAATAGAATTTCTAATTGATCCCATTGATTCGCAGTAAGACGTAAAGGCTTTGTAGGAATCCAATCATAGTTCAAAAGCATTGTTATCCCTTGTTGTAGCTCTTGTTTCACTACATACTGACAGGCTTCATAGATTTCATCGCAAAGACTTGCCATTACCTCAGGGTCTTCACAATGTTGCCCTTGTGGCACAAATCCCGCCAGACTTAACATATGCCACCCCAGCACAATAGAACCTAAGCGAATGGGTTTATCCTGTATAGATTGTAAAAATCGGCTCATGTTCGTATATACACTGCGGTCTAATTTACCTTTTTCAAATAAAGCACTTACCAGTTCACCGCTAAAGGTAGCATAGGAAATATCTTCTAAACTTTCATAATCACGTGTAGAAATCCCATCTATCTGGATAATATCGTACATGTCTCCATTAGGTGCTACTGTCAAATATAAACAGCTTAAAGGTTGTAAATACGCTCCTTCTTTATAGTTAGCTTTACGTTTATGAGGAACAGAACAAAGTATAATACCTTCTAACTTCGTGAGAAATGCATAGATACTATAGTATTTTCGTTTTTTACGCCACAGTACGATGGCTTCACTAGTAAACGTATTTGCTTTCATTTACAATTCCTCATACTTAACAGTATATTACTACTAATTCAGCAATACATGTATCATCCTTGTATATACTCTTGATATTCTTCTACTTATACATACTCTATATAGTCTACACAAACTTAAAATCTACATGATTCTTGCATACAGCATCTATTAATTTGATTCGTCATTTATGTTTTCTTCAACAGGCACTGGCACGGCATACACACGTTCTATTCGGTATCCTTGCATTTCTGTGACTGTGAAAGTATATTCACCTACGGTGATGACGTCACCAATGGCAGGTGTTCGCTCTAACATACCGAAAATAACACCACCAATAGTATCTTCGTCCACATCACCAAAGGAAATATCCAATAGATCTTCTACCTCATCCACCAGCACTTTACCGGCAAAGTTATAAGTTCCATTAGGATTTTGAACAATGGCAGGCAAGTCACGTTCGTGCTCATCTTGAATATCCCCCACCAGTTCTTCTAGGATATCTTCTAAACCTACTAAGCCAACCATACCCCCGTATTCATCCACCACAATAGCTTGATAAATACGACGTGTCCGCATGTGTTGTAATAGAACAGATAACTTCATCACTTCTGGAATGATAAGAATATTACGACGTATGGAACGTAAATCTTTACTCGCCTCTTCACGGCGTTCCATTAAATCCTTAATATGCACAAGGCCGATAATATGATCTTTATCTTCTAAACACAAAGGATATCTCGTGTGGCTTGTAGACGATACGATATGCATGGTCTCTTCAAAACTATCTTGGGTATATACGCACACCACATCTTGTCGAGGAATCATAACTTCCTTCGCAATGCGATCCACAAAATCGAATACATTATCGATAAGCTCACCTTCCACATGGTCAATTTCACCTTGTTGATGACTACGGCTTACCAAGGCACGGATTTCTTCTTCTGTATGCACTAGATCGATTTCTGTACGATACGGCGCTTTGAAAGCTTTCAGTACTGTATTACCAATTTGTTCCGCAAGATATACAAAAGGAATTACAACTTTTCCAGCTAATCTAACAATCGTCACTGTAGTCCCCACATAGCGTTCAGGGAAAGATAATGCCAGCCCTTTGGGAATAATTTCACCAAATATGAGCACTACTACAGCAAATAATGCTAATACAATCCATTCTACTATAATGGCATATGTGGCATCATACACTCCTAAATAATGTAATACCACATCAGTCCCATCTTCTAAATAGCGTCCTACATAGACTGCTAAAACGACTATAAAGAAGAGAATAAAGAAAGTGGACGTATTCATAAACCGTTCTGGTCGTTGGTATAATTCACGTAATTCTTCTTTTTTCCCATCACTCAAGGAGTCCATATCTTCTAGATGTTCTTCTCGTAAACGAGCAAAGGAGAATTTACTGATAACAAACAAACTAATGATTAAAATACAAAAGATGGCAAATAGAATCATGCCACCCGTGACGGGGGTATCGATATAAATCAGTCCTTTCTATATACACTATTTTAACAATACCATACTCTATCTCAAGGTATGTGATTTTTCATACGTAATGTTGTCTACACTATGACCTAAAAGATTAACAGCATACCATAAAATAACCGGCCTTAAGTATTAATTCCGATATCCCAATTCAGATAACATACCAGATTTATTGCGCCAGTCTTTTTTCACTTTTACCCATAAATCTAGGAATACTTTTGTAGCCAATAAACGCTCTACATCACCACGAGCTTGGCGGCCAATAGTTTTTAACATGGCTCCTTGTTTACCAATGATGATACCTTTTTGGGAATCTCGCTCTACATATATAGTAGCTCGTACATAGGTAGTGCCATCCTCTCTCGTTTTCATTTCATCTACATCAACAGCAATGGCATGAGGAATTTCATCATGAGTCTGTAATAGGATTTTTTCACGCACAATATCAGAGATAATCAAACGTTCCGGTTGATCTGTAATCATATCATCTGGGAAGTATTTTGGACCTTCCGGTAAATGTTTTTCTAATAAATTCACCACTTCTTCAATATTGTCTTTTTCTTTCGCAGAAATCGGTACCACCGCTTCAAAAGGATAGCTATTTTCATAGGATACAATAGCCTCCAACAAGTCTTGTTTGTCCATCGTATCAATTTTGTTCACAATGAGAAACACTGGTACGTTCACCTTACGTAATTGTTCAATGACAAAGTTATCCCCAGGACCACGTTTTTCATTCGCTGCTACCACAAATAATACAGCTTCTACTTCACGCAAAGAATCTACCGCTTGGTCTACCATGAATTCACCTAATTTATGTTTTGGCTTATGAATCCCTGGTGTATCCATGAACACGATTTGTTTCTTTTCATCTGTATAGACACAAACAATACGGTTTCGTGTCGTTTGCGCTTTATCAGATACGATGACAATTTTATCATCAATCAATGCATTAATTAATGTAGACTTTCCTACATTTGGTCGTCCTACAACGGCTACAAAGCCTGATTTAAATCCTTTTTCACTATTCATTATATGGCATATCCTCTCGTACATAACCTAAATTACCAAGTACAAACTCTTCTTCTGTGCGCATTTCTTTTTTATCTTCATCTGTCATATGGTCATAACCTAAAATGTGTAAACAGCTATGAACAGTTAAATAGGCAAGTTCACGAATAAAATCATGATTATACTCTTTCGCTTGCTCTGCCGCTCGCTCTAGGGAAATGACAATATCCCCTAATAACTGTCCTTCTTCCTCGATAGAAGCTTCATCTCCTTCATTGAGGGCAAACGATAATACATCTGTAGGGATATCTTTACCACGGTATTCACAATTTAATTCTTGAATTTTTCCGTTGTTACAGAGGAGCACACTATATTCATCTTCCTCGTGCAATCCATACACACGAGCCACTTCATTACAGCACCGTTGAATGACTTCCTCGTAAGTGCTATTCTGTTCGATTCCCTCATCATAGGAAATACTTACAATCATTCTTGTTTCCCTTTCTCTGAAAGTTGATATTCTTCATAGGCTTTCACAATACGACCTACCAAATCATGACGCACCACATCTTGGTCAGAAAAATAAATACACCGAATCCCTTTGATGCGTTGTAACACTTGCTCTGCTTCAATCAAACCAGATATTATCTTCGGTGGCAAGTCGATTTGCGTAGGGTCTCCATTGACCACCATTTTCGACTGATACCCTAAGCGAGTTAAAAACATTTTCATCTGTTCTGGCGTCGTATTCTGCCCTTCATCAAGGATCACAAAGGAACGTTCCAAGGTGCGACCACGCATGTAAGCCAATGGTGCTACCTCGATAGTCCCTTGTAAGAGCATCTTCTGCACTCGTTCTACACCGAACATATCATGTAAAGCATCATAGAGAGGACGTAAATAAGGGTCTACTTTTTCTTGTAAATCACCTGGCAAATACCCTAGCTTTTCCCCTGCCTCTACAGCAGGTCTTGTCAAAATAATACGATCCACTTCACGATTTTTCAAGTAAAATGCTGCCAGTGCAACAGCTAAATAGGTTTTTCCTGTTCCCGCAGGACCAATACCAAAGGTGATCGTATTGCGACGGATACTATCTACATATTGTTTTTGGCCCACTGTTTTAGGAATAATAGGATTCCCCTTCACAGTCACATTGATAGTATCTTCATATAACTGGAAAAGTGATTCTTTTTCGCCTTTCAAGATCATCGTGGTAGCTGTTCGCACATGATGATCAGTGATTTTAATATGATTTTTAAACAAGTATAACAGTACATCTAACACTTCCATTGCTACTTGTACAGATTCCTCTGAACCTGTTATATCCACAATGGTATCTCGATGTAATATATCTACTGTTACTAGTTCTTCTAATACTTTCATGTGAGATCCTTGAGGTCCCACGATAGGTCCTACCATGTCATAAGTAGGTATGGTAAATCTCTGATTAGCCATATGCTCCCTTTCACAGAAATTTTTGAACCGCAGCGCCATGTAAATAATCATAACCGCTGCCTTGAGAAATATCTTCGTCTTCCATAATTTGATCAATCAAATCTTGTACGCGCCACCAGCCCATAGACCAATTCGTGAAGATTGTATTTTCCTCTGGCGCACGTCCTACTAGTCGTTGTAATACAATCTTAGGGTCTAGGTAACGTAAAAATTCTACCACTCGTCGAGCGTATTCTTCTGCACTGATTAAGGTAAATTCACCAGCCTCATAATCATGTGCCATTTTCGTATTCTTTACTAAGTATAATGCATGAAGCTTCACTTGGTCTACTTGCAATGCTGATAAAGTTTTTGCCCCTTCAATGACATCGTCCATGGTGTCCCATGGAAGGTTCAGTATCATATGAGCACACACTTCAAATCCATAACGCTTGATGCGCAATACTGCATCGATAAACTCCGCCATCGTATGTCCTCGGTTTACCTTTTGTAATGTATGATAGTTCACCGATTGTAAGCCTAATTCTACATAGATATCAATACCATATTTGTTTTGTATATCTTTTAAAATATCTAAATAGGCATCATGTACACAGTCCGGACGCGTGGCAATGGCAATGCCTACCACATGTTCTAAGCAAGCTGCTTCCACATACTGGCGAAACTTCTCTGGTGGCAAATAGGTGTTACTAAAATTCTGAAAATACGGTATATATTTATAGGCTTTATATTTTTTCGCAATATGCACCACTGTTTCATCAATTTGCTGCTTCACCGTCATAGAGGCTGGTCGATTTTCATAACCTGCTCCAATTTCACCACAGAAGGTACATCCACCTACACCTGCTGATCCATCGCGATTAGGGCATGTCAACGGTAATGCCACTGGAATTTTATAAGCCTTTTCCCCATATCGCTCTTTGTAAAAAGCAGATATCATACGATACCGCTTTGGCTTTGTGGTATCACTCATATCACACCTCCTCCCTGATAGTTGAACTAGCAATATGTTCTCGATAATTCAAATTCGTATCTACACATTGTTGAGGACGTATAAAAGGTTTCGTCTCACCTTTTACATCAATTATGACCTCTACAGCACTATAAGACCCCCTTGGAATCCCTAAGTATGGCAATGTAGCACCACACACCTCTATCGTGTGGTAATCTTGTCTCACTTTACGCCACTCCACAAAGGAATAGTTAGAAATGTATTGTCGAACTAATGCTTCCTCACGCCAGAATATCTCGGCATCTTGCATTTCTTGCTTTCTATCCTTAGATAAACCAAATCGTTCATCACGGATTTTCCCATTGAAAGATGTCAATACATCGTAGCGCAGTAAATCACAGGCCACTTGGTCCTCTTTCAAGGTGAAGAACTCATAAAGGAATGCTATTTGATCAGCATCATTTAATTTACGGTCTTGATTCCCTTTTTCTAACCATAGCTTGGTCATTTCTTCAAAATAGGCAAAGGCCGATCCTTCTTGGATTAAGCTTTCACTAATGTACCCAAAAACTGTGCGATACCGTTCACTATTATAGAACCGTTCAAACACATCTTCAAAATGTTTTAACATGCGTACATCATCATAAGGCAAGACATGGGTTTGTAATACTTCGTAAGGTGCTTTCGGATTGGCAATATACTCGTACTCTGCCATGGAACGAACGCCAGAGCCTTTTAATAACTTTAAAAATCCAATCTGCAACGCATGAGGTTGCAAACTGAATAAATCATTAAAGGACTTCTCGAAAATAGATTTACTTTCATATGGCAAACCTACAATTAAGTCCATATGCACATGAGTACGCCCAGCCTTAATAATCGGAGGAATGACAGACTGAATACGGCCCCAATCATTGCGCCGATGGATCGCCTCTAAGGTCTTATCATGGGTACTTTGAACGCCTACCTCAATCTGTATTTGACCATGACGAGTAGAACTTAGAATATCTACTTCTTTTTCAGTCATTAAAATGGATTCCATTTCCAGGTGAAAGTTCGTCTGTCCCCCATGGTCACGCATCCACTCCATCAATGGAATATGATGATGAGGCGCACAGTTGAACGTACGATCCACAAACTTCACCTGTTTTACATTGTGCTCCACGAACCAAGCTAACTCTTCGATTACCCGTTTTTGGGGAAAGAATCGTACAGTGTTGCGATTTCCAGATAAACAATACTGGCAACTAAAGGGACAACCACGAGAAGATTCATAATAGACAATTTTATTCCCTAAGGTAAGCATATCTTCCTCTGTGTACGGGAATGGTATGGTGCTTAGATCCTTTACCTCCACCGCCTCTTCAGACCCTAGAATGTTGCCTTGTTCTCTACCTAAGATACCAGGTATGACAGGATCAACAGGAGAGTGACCTGTACGGATTGCTTTCACAAACGAAGTGAAAGCCTCCTCAGCTTCCCCTTGCACAATATAGTCAATATACGGGTGGTCTTCTAATAGTTCCCGCGCTGTATAACTCACCTCAGGCCCCCCTAAGATAATCTTAGTACTAGGGCGGACCGCTTTGATCATAGAACATAGATGCAATGTCATATCGATATTCCAGATATAACAAGCAAAGCCTATTACATCTGCGTCTAACGTAGTAACATTGTTTAAAATATCTAAAATAGGCATATTAATAGTGTATTCCACTATCTCATATGCCTCGTCCTTCGTTCTTCCATAAGCCTGCAAATAGCGCAACGCCAAAGAAGAGTGTATATATTTTGAATTCAACGTTGAAATAATAACTTTCATTTGTACCTCACTCATCGAATGAAACTAGTTCATCGGCTATTATTTCATTATACCACAAAACACAAACCTCTCCCATAATTTAACTCTTAGAGGGACGCAGTTAGACGTAGGAACAAGTAGTATTTTTTTGCAAAGTATGGTATACTTGACATGTAAAAAAGAAGAGCCATCAACGTGTAGCTGGCGTTAGGCTCATCTCAAATGTTGGAAAATTTGACTTGCCTAACGTGTATAAGTGGTGCGAACACTTATCTTTACGTTAGGCTTTGTCATTTCTAGTTAAAGAAACGATAAATATCTATAATTAATTTCAAAAATTTTACCAATAAAGATAATCTTTTCAAAAACTTCATAGAAATCACCTCCTCCTATAGTAGGAAGAGATGAGCCTAACAACACGTCAATAACTCTTCTAATTTTCATTATACTATAAAATTACTCAAAATGTTAATTTTTATCAATATATTTCCCTACCCAAGAGGAACGCAGTTAGACGTAGTAGCCTTTGTGGCGTCCTTACTGACTAAATAACACAAACATAAGAAGAGCACGGCATGCTCCGAACAAACATTATAAAATACCGTTTGTAAGGAGTATGCCATGCTCTTCCCTTTATCTAATTAAGACCGCCACAGGCTGCATAGCCTAATTAGTGACGACCTACAAGCTGCATACTCTAAAAAGTAGTATTTTATCATAAAGTATGGTATACTTAATTTGTAAATAAGAAGAGCCATCAACGTGCGCAGGCGTTAGGCTCATCTCAAAGCTTAAAAGAAATGGGCCTAACGTGTGAGGTGGTCAGACCTCTTTACGTTAGGTCATTTTATTATCTATTTCAAGATATCAATAAAATGAATTAGTAATTCCAAAGCTAAAATGATCAAATAAACCTAACCACTGTATTAGTTCGGGTAGGAATATGTCGTGCTCTAACTATTCCCAGAGAAACGCAGTTAGGTGTAGCAGCCTTTGTGGCGGGCCTTTACTGACAAAATGATACAAACACAGGAAGAGCACGGCGTGCTCCGAACAAACATTATGAAATACCGTTTGTGAGGAGTATGCCGTGCTCTTCCCTTTTTATCATATTCAATTAAGACCGCCACAAGGCTGCATAGCCTTACAAGTAACGACCAACGAGGCTGCATAGCCTAATTAGTGACGTTTAAAGCCTAGTTTTTCTATAATGATGAACAGCATAGGGATGATTGCCACTCCAAAGAATGTGGCTGTAATCATACCAAATACTACGGTCACACCCAAGGATGCACGGGCACCAGCACCAGCGCCACTTACCAACATCAATGGCGAGCATCCAATGATGAATGCAAAGGACGTCATCAAGATAGGACGTAAACGAATCTTCGCTGCCTCAATGGCTGCATCTACATAGTTCATACCTCTTTCATCGACACGAATCTTAGCATATTCGATAATCAAGATCGCATTCTTCGCTGCTAAGCCCACCAAGGTAAGCAAGCCAATTTGGAAATAAATATCCAAGGCAAAGAAATGTGTAGATTTCATCATGGCACCAATCATATTGAATAACCATGGACCAAGTACAGCACCAAAGATACCTGTTGGAACAGATAATAGTACTGCAAATGGTACTTTCCAAGATTCATACAAGGCAGCCAACACAAGGAATACAAAGACAATACCGAATCCAAAGATAATCAACACTTGGGATCCCGCTTTGATTTCCTCACGAGTTTGTCCACCCCAATCATAGGTATATCCTTGTGGCAATGTATTTTTCGCCACTTCTTCTAAGGCTTTGATAGCATCACCAGAGCTAACACCTTGCTTAGTATTACCACCAATGCTCACTGCTGGGAAGTTGTTATATCGTGTTACCACAAAGGCAGATGTCGTTTTTTGCGGTGTAATATACGTATCAACTGGCACCATTTGACCTGCTGCATTACGAACAGTCAATAGATGATTCATACTAGGATCGGTACGGAACTGATTGTCCGCTTGTAACATAACTTTGTAGTTTTTACCAAACTTAGTAAAGTCATTTAACTGCATACCACCATAATATCCTTGTAAGGCTGTATAAATATCTGTCACCGCTACGCCATCACGAGCCGCTCTATCACGATTCACATCAAAATTATAGGATGGTGTGGCCGTATTGAAAGTCGTATAAATACTGCGGAACTCAGGACGTTTTTGAGCTTCTCCTAAGAACTGTTGCACTACCGCATTCATTTGTTCTGTACTATGACCCGCTTTATTGATGAGGTACATGGAGAAACCACCTGTATTACCAAGACCTGGGAGGGATGGTGGATTCAACGGAATAATCGTTCCTCGTGGGTCCTTAGAACCATGGATGAAAGTATTTCGAATCTTTAAGCCAAGCTGTTGATCTGGTTGCGTTCTTTCACCCCAATCTGTTAAGGATGTAAAGATTACACCACCACTCGTTTGTGCTGCCCCAGCTAAGATATCAAAGCCAGGTACTGTGATGGTCCCATCAGAATCTTTATCTTCGTTCAAGAAATGACCTAAATCAGTTAATACATCTTTTGTACGACTAGAAGTCGCCCCTGGAGGTAAGGATACAGCAACCATGAAATAGCCACTATCTTCAGCTGGTACGAATCCACTTGGCACCATACGCATCATACCAAAAGCTGCACCTAAGAAGATAGCCAATGCCAACCATGTGGCCCATAGACGATTGGACCAACGAGCTAAAAGAATACCATACTGATCGATTCTTCGATCCAAGAATCCATTAAACCACTCCAAGAAACGACCCACTATATTAGTAGTCTCTTTTGGCTTATGTGGTTTTAACATAATACCACACAATGCAGGCGTCAATGTCAATGCTACAAAGGCAGAAATAATAACAGAAATAGCTACTGTTAAAGCGAATTGTTTATACAATACCCCCGTTAAACCACCCATGAAGGCCACTGGAACGAATACGGAAATCAATACGAAAGCAATACCAACAACAGGGCCTTGTACTTTTTCCATGGCTGCTACGGTAGCCGCCTTTGGTTTCAACCCATTGTAGCGCATTTCATATTCTACAGCTTCGATTACGACGATCGCATCATCCACGACGAGACCGATCGCTAACACCATGGCTAGCAAAGTCAATGTATTAACAGTAAAGCCCATTACTTGGAACGCCGCAAAAGTACCAATCAAAGATACTGGCACTGCAATCATTGGAATCACTGTAGACTGCCATGTTTGCAAGAACAAGTACACAATAATCGCTACGAGAATCAAGGCTTCTTCAAAGGTTTTTACTACTTCTTTCATAGAAGCTTTTACAAATTTTGTATTATCTACAATAATCTTCGCTTGCATATCCGGTGGGAATGCTTCTTCTTGTTGGTGAATAACCTCTTTTACAGCATTGATTGTTTCTAATGCATTCGCATCATTCGTTAAAGAAACAGCAAATACAGCTACTGGTTTATCATTGCCCGTTTCTTTTGAGAAACTTGTAGGCTCTACAGAATAACTTTGTGCCCCTAATTCAACACGAGCTACATCTTTTAAATGCAATAAATTATTCTTTTTATCCTTTTTAATAACAATATTTTCAAATTCAGAAATTTCAGCCAAACGACCTTGCACTTTTACAGATGTGTTGAACGCCTGATCTTTATCGATTGGGTCAGAACCTAATGCACCCGCTGCAGCCTGTTTGTTTTGGCTACGAATTGCATTACTTACATCTGTAATAGTAACCCCAAATTTAGACATTTTTGTTGGGTCAAGCCAAATACGCATGGCATAATCAGCACCGAACTCTTGCACTGTACCCACACCATTCACAGATTTGATGGCATCCATCATATAGTTAGTGGCATAGTTTTTTAAGAAAGTTCTATCATAACTACCGTTTGGAGATACCAAGGAGAATACCATGGCCATATCCCCAGAAGATTTCGTAGTTGTCACACCTACCGTTTGTACTTCGGATGGCAAAGATGCCAAGGAACGGGCTACACGGTTTTGTACGTTTACCGTATCCATATCGGCATCAGTTCCTTGCTCAAATTGAACTGTCAAGTTATAGGAACCATCCCCTGTACTCGTGGATTGCATATAATCCATATTTTGGACGCCAACGATTTGTTTTTCGATGACTGCCGCTACCGATTCGCTTACAACCTCAGCATTGGCCCCCATGTAGGCAGTACGTACCTGTACTTGCGGTGGAGAAATCTGTGGATATCTGTCGATCGGCAGTTTTGATAAGGAAATCAACCCTAGCAATGTAATGATAATAGAGATTACGATGGCAAAGATAGGGCGATTAATAAAGAATTTTGACACAATATCACCCTAATTACCTTTCTCAATATCTTCTTTGCTTAATAAAGTTGCTTTTACTTCTGCGCCATTTTTCGCTTTTGTTAAGCCATCTACAACGATTTCATCGCCTACTGTTAAACCTTTACCATCTTTGGAAGGACGAATGATGGTGTATTTACCACTGGTACCACTTGTTGTGACAGGCACTTGTTCTACTTTACCATCTCGGATGACCATCACAAATGTTTTATCCAATACTTGTAATAAAGCACGAGATGGCACTAAGATAGCGCCTTGAATAGTTTCACCGCTAGTAATAACGGATGCATACATATTTGGTAACAACATATGATTTGGATTTGGGAATGCTGCTTTTAAAATCAGCTGACCTGTACCGCTATCTAAGTTTTTGGCAGCTTCCACAATGCGACCTTTAATTGTGCTTACAATTTTGTGATTATCATCATAGGTACCATAGATTTCACCATTGGACAATTTCAATTCTACTTCGCCATCTACAGAACGATGTGCTTTTTTATATTCTAAGTACTCTGCTTCACTCATACTAAATTGTACATATACTGGATCGGTAGAGTTCAATGTGACAAGTGCTGTTTGTCCAGCTGTAACGAATGTACCTAAATCTACATCATCCATTTCCAATGTACCATCAAATGGCGCATATACAACCGTATCTTGTAAATTATTTTCCGCTAAGCGGATTTGTGCTTCCATAGCTTCTAAGGCTGCGCGATTTTGTGCAGCCACACTAGCTTGTGTATCCAGTGTTTGGCGGGCAATGGCATCTTCATTTGCTAATGTTTGATAGCGCTGTAAATCGACTTGAGAGTTTTGGTACGCTGCGCTAGATCGTGCTGCATTGGCTTGTGCACTAGCTAGGTTCGCTTCGTATTGACGTCCATCGAGACGATACAATGCTTGACCGGCTTTTACCGTGTCGCCCCCTTTTACATATTTTTCAACAACTCGACCGGATACATTCGCTCGAATCACAATAGAATTTTGTGCCAATACAGTACCATTGAAAGATTCTTGTACATTTGTATCAGTAGCTGTGATTTTATAGGAGTTAACCTCCGTTGGACCTTGCCCCGGAGCTTGTCCACCACAACCAGATACAAGTACAAGGGCTGCCAAGCTAGCTGCCACTAAACCATTATACGCTTGTTTTTTCATTCATTTCACCCTTATTTGTAATACCCTGTAATATAACTGAAATAACCTTTGGCATATATTTATAAATATCCTCATGATGATTGGAGCTTTCAAACACAATGCGTCGTACAGCACCTTGCAACATCATAATGATAATATCAACATCCACATAGCGAGCAATAGTTCCTTGCTCTTGTTGGTGTAGTAAATAGTGTTTAAGTAAGTCCCAATCTTTCTTGAACAAAGTTTTCAACGTTTCTTGTAGTTGCGGTATATATAAGAAGATTTCTATGAAAGATTCTCCACTGAAAGCCGCATACAAATTTGATCGTACTCTAAAATACCTATTTAATACTTCTTCTACAGTAAGACTTTTATTGTTCACAATATTCTCATGCTGTCTGTAAAAGTCTTCTGCCCCATGGACTAAAATGGTTTCTACAATTTCATGTTTAGAACGAAATTGTTCATACAACGTACGTTTACTAATAGTCAATGCTTTTGCTAAATCATCCATGCGGAATGATATGCCTTGCTCTTCAATCATTATGGCCGCCGCTGCTAAAATTTTCTCCTTAACGGTAACCAATATAGCCCTCCTTTCACACTATAAGTAAAGAGTTACAAAACTCAACTAATGTATTTCAGTACCAATCTTTAGTTTACTTAAAATAAGAACAAATGTCAAACTATGAAACCCATCAATTCGATGATGTCTATATACCCCAAACTTTTATTTTTAAAGAGTTTAGGGTATGAATAACCTAAATTTGCAAGCAAAAAATGCCACGCCTTAGCGCAGCATTTCTTTGAAAGCAGATCAATTATCCCATACTTTAGGAATATAATACTCAGTAAATAGTTTTATCGCATAGTTATCTGTCAGACCCGCCACATAGTCCACAATATCTTGGTCTGTAATGGGATTGTCATGATGGATTTCATGGCGAATCGCCTCGGGGTGTTCTTTATAGTACATAAATAAGTGTTTTACCACATAGTCACCTTTATTCCGATCTGGAATTAACGACGGTGCCCGATAGACACGTTCAAACATAAAACGACGGAAAATATTCATAGTTTCCACACCACGTTCTGACATAGAAATCACCGGTTGATCCATAGAGGATGTCACCATGTCTGTGACCATGGCAGTAATCATTTTGGAATGGGTATCTCCAAAGACCTGTAGCACTTCTTTCGGTAAATCATTCACCCTGAGCATATGTGCTCGCAACGCATCATCAAAATCATGACATAAATAGGCGATACGATCAGCAGTGCGTATGATCTGCCCTTCTAAGGTAAGAGGCATATGAGAACCTGTATGCCCTAAAATACCATCACGAACAGCAGTCGTTAGGTTAAGACCTTGTCCATTCTTTTCAATACTTTCCACCATGCGCAAGCTTTGCTCATTATGATTGAAATGACCTACCATATCACGAAGGGCGTATTCTCCCACATGTCCAAATGGTGTATGTCCCACATCATGCCCCATAGCGATAGCCTCTGTCAAATCTTCATTCAACCGCAACGCCCGTGCAATGGTACGTCCAATCTGTCCCACTTCTAAGGTATGTGTCATACGAGTCCGATAATGGTCCCCCGGAGCAATATATACTTGTGTTTTGTGTTTTAATCGACGGAAACATTTGCTATGTAGAATACGATCTCGATCTCGTTGAAAATCCGTCCGATATGGATCAGGCTCTTCCTTACGATCTCTTACAGATTCTCTACTTTTAGCCGCATAAGGACTTAACATAGTATATTCTCGATCTTCTAGCATTTCACGAATACTCATATGACACCTCCTAGCTTAGCGTGTATCCATGACACGATTTTTTTGAATGATTTGCATCACCATACCAGCTGTTTCTTCGATAGATTTATTAGTTACATCAAGTACTGGGCAATGTAACCGCCTCATCACAGTTTTTGCATAATTTAACTCTTCTTCAATACGGCTTACATTCGCATAATTAGCGTCTGCATGTAGTCCCATGGTACGAAGACGTTCCTCACGAATATTGTTCAATTTGAAAGGATCAATAATTAACCCTACAATCTTGCGTCCTGGAATTTGGAATAATTCTTCTGGCAATGGTACTTCTGGTACCAATGGTAAATTGGCCGCTTTTATTTTTTATAGGCTAAGAACATAGATAATGGGGTCTTACTAGTACGAGAAATTCCAATAATGACAATATCTGCTTTTTCAAAGCCTTTTGGATTTTTACCATCGTCGTATTTCACGGCAAATTCTATAGCCTCTACCTTTTTGAAATATTCTTGGTCTAATTTATGAATCATACCAGGTGCCAATCTAGGCTCTGTATCTGTCATAGTTCCTACTGCATCCATAACAGGGCCCATAATATCTACGGCTTGCACACCCTGTGCTTTACAAGCTGTATCTAAATACGACCGCAATGCTGGTGATACAATGGTATGACAGATCACATGTCCGCCGGTAGCGGCTTCTTTTACCACTTCATTTATTTGTAATTCATCATTAATATAGGGCACACGAACGATATCAATCGTTTCCTTATCATATTGACTTGCCGTAGCACGTGCCACTGATTCAGCTGTTTCTCCTAGGGAGTCAGAAATTGCATAAATAATTTTAGCCATAATTACTCCTATCGTTTTCCACAGTCCCAAAATAAACGGGTCACTGTGGTTTTAGAAATACGACCTACTACACGATATTCTTTACTTGTCTCTAATAATACCTTATCTACTACCGGTACGCAATCGATTTCAAAATCAATCATCCGTTCTACTGCTTCCACAACAGGCATATCGGGATATGCCACTACGACTTTACTAGTAGGTGTCATGATCATGGAAATAGGCATAGTATTTAAATCAGACCCACCAAGAGAGGCACGCAATAAATCTTTACGAGAAACCACGCCTTTTAATATACCATCATCACAGATTAAGATAGTTCCTACATCTTCTGTGAACATGGTAACAATTGTGTCATACACAGATGCTGTGGAACTGACTGCTACCACACTGGACATAACTTGTGCCACTGTGAAACTATTAATCTCAGCCGCTAAGGGATTATTTGCCACTTTACCAACATAGTAATACCCGACCTTTGGCCGTGCATCTAAAATACCCATCATTGTCAGTACCGTTAAATCTGATCGCAACGCAGACCTCGTTAAGTCCAATTTTGTAGCGATCGCTTTACCAGTGATAGGCCCTTCTTGTTGTACAATTTGTACAATCGATTCTTGTCGTTTTGAAAGATTCATATTGTTACCTTTCTATGAAAAAGGAGGCTCCTTCCAGAGCCTCCTCATCTATTACCAATCTAAAGCTTCTGTATTTTGACGACCTTTGCCTGTCAAAGCATCTAACATAATGCGTTGTTCTAATTGTGCCACCATTTTTTTCGTAGACACCACAGCATCTGGATTTACAGAAATAGAGTCAATACCATGTTTTACTAAGAACTCACAGAACTCTGGATATACACTTGGCGCTTGTCCACAGATGGATACTGTTTTGCCATCTTTGTGTGCTGTTTCAATTAAATGTTTAATAGCACGTTTTACAGCCAAGTTTCTTTCATCATAAATATGTTGTACAGTTTCATTATCTCGATCACAGCCTAATACAAGCATCGTTAAGTCATTGGAACCAATAGAGTAACCATCTACATATTGATTGAATTGATCCGCCAAGATAATGTTCGCAGGGATTTCAGCCATCAACCATACTTTGAAGTCTGCATTACGTTGTAAGCCGTGTTCTGCCATAATACGAGTTACTTCTGCTGCTTCCTTCACAGTACGACAGAATGGAATCATAACTTGCAAATTTTTAAAACCGAATTCATTGCGTACTTTTTTAATGGCTTCTAATTCTAACAAGAACGCTGGTGCATAGCGTTCATCATAGTAGCGAGAAGCACCACGGAATCCAAGCAAAGCGCTAGATTCTTCTGGCTCGTATTTATCACCACCATTTAAATCACGGTATTCGCTAGATTTGAAGTCACTCAAACGCAATACAACTTGTCGAGGGGCTAAGGCTGCACATACTTTACGCATACCTTCGGCTAAGGTATCGATGGCAAAATCACGACGACCTGTTTCGATTAAATGCATTGGGTGTTCATGAATAAAAGTAGTCCAAATGAATTCCTCACGCATTAAACCAATACCATCACAAGGTAATACGCCATATTTTTCAGCCAAGTCTGGATCGCCTAAGTTCATGTAGATTTTAGTAGCTGTAATCGGTGTTGGCTCTACATAGCGAGCTTCTGCTTCTGGCTCTACTTTTTTGGTAGCCTCTTCTAAAATTCCATCATAGACAATACCATTTGTAGCATCTACAGTAATCATTTGACCGTCAGAAATCGTTTTCGTCGCCTCTTCACTGCGAGATTTTGTACCTACAATACAAGGAATCCCCAACTCACGACTTACAATAGACGCATGACAAGTCATACCACCAGCATCTGTGACAATAGCTTTAGCTTTTTTCATCGCCGGTACCCAGTCAGGAGCAGTCATAGTAGTAACAAGGATTTCTCCTTCTTTAAAATCATCGATATCTTCTGGATTTTCGATCACATGAGCACGACCTGCTGCTTTACCAGGGCTCGCAGGAAGACCTTTTACAACAATCTTACGTTCTGTTGTAGTCGCTTCCACTACAGTTTCTTCTTTTTCTTTCTTTTGAGAGAATACAGTTTCTGGACGGGCTTGTAAAATCCATACTTTTCCATCGCGCTCATCGATGCCCCATTCCATATCCATATAGCAACCATAATGTTTTTCAATTGCTTTTGCATAAGTTGCTAATTCGATAACTTGTTCGTCTGTGATAACTTGTTGACGAGCTTGGTCTTCAGGAATTTGAATTTCAACGCAATCCCCTTCTGGTTTACGTACTAATGCAAGATTTTTATCGTTAATCATACGATCTGTAATTTGCATCGTCCCTTTATCTACAGTGAAATTATCTGGTGTTACTGTACCTTGCACTACATACTCACCAAGACCCCAAGATCCTTCGATAATAATGGATTTGTCATCACCATTCATAATATTCACAGAGAACATAACGCCTGCAGCTTTGGAGTATACCATCATTTGGATGGCTGCTGACAAGGCTACTGTCATATGATCGAAACCTCGTTTTACACGATAGTAGGTAGCACGGTCAGTAAAAGTAGATGCATAGCATTCTTTTACTTTAGCAATGATCATATCAGCGCCACGAACATTTAAGTATGTATCTTGTTGACCTGCAAAACTAGCATCTGGCAAGTCCTCTGCAGTGGCACTAGATCGTACCGCTACAAATGGGTTCTCTTCCCCTACTTTACGTGCTAATTCTTCATAGCCTTCACGAATAGCCTCAGCTAATGGAGCTGGCATTTCCTCATCCATAATCATTTGACGTACTTCTGCAGTCACCTTACGTAACAACGCAGAGTTTTCCACATCATGCAATTCTTCCAATTTAGCTTTAATTCGATCTACTAAACCAGTTTCTTCCATGAAATAACGATAGCCATGGGCTGTTGTAGCATATCCATAAGGAACAGGTACATTCGTAGAAGAAGTCATTTCTCCTAAAGAAGAAGACTTACCACCAACAATATCCACATCCTCACGATGCAATTCATCAAACCAAAGAACATATGCAGTATCACGACTCATGATTATCCCTCCATCACAAATAGTATTCATAATTTAATTATATAGTACAACACATATAATAAATAGTCAAGCATTATTCTGTATGTATACCTAATTGAGTTAGCAAATTAACGCCATTTTTGAAATATAGAGGAATATATGTTGCTATACTAAGCCTAATCTTTTTAAAATATCTCTAAGTATTATAAATGCCATCATAAAGTATACAGAAATGACGATATAAAGATGTAGAACTAATAAAAAAGCACCCTATACGGGTGCTATCAATAAATTGACTAGGTGGGAGTCGACCACACGCTTATCCACAGAGGAACGCAGTTAGACGTAGTAGCCTTGTGGCGGCTCTTTATTAACTGCATTATATAAACGCAGAAGAGCACCACATCTTCCTGAACAAACCTACCGTAGGATCAGTTTGAGAAGGAATATGTGGTGCTCTAGCACCCCCAGAGGAACGCAGTTAGACGTAGTAGCCT
>NZ_AFUJ01000058.1:0-1132 GCF_000221605.1 Veillonella sp. oral taxon 780 str. F0422
GCAATAGAAAATAACTGTTGCTTTTCTTTTTGAATACGATACTGCACAGTATTGTGAATAAAGTCTAATTTCTGCTGTACTTCTTCTTGTAAGTCCAGCAGTGGATAGATAGATAATTCCGCAGCATGACTTGGGGTTGCCCCTCTTACATCTGCGACAAAATCACATAGTGTATAATCTACTTCGTGACCTACTGCAGACACAACCGGTGTTGTACATTGGAATATAGCTTCTATTAAAGCTCTATCATTGAAGCACCATAAATCTTCCATAGAGCCACCACCACGACCAACAATAATTACATCTACATCTGGGTCAGCATCTGCCATAGCTACACCACGAGCAATAACAGGGCCCGCTGTAGGTCCTTGTACAGGTACATTAAATACTTTAAATGTTACTAATGGATTGTGATGGGATGCTACATGTAAAATATCGTGAATCACTGCTCCTGATGCAGAAGTAACAACACCAATACAACTCGGTACAGGTGGCAAAGGTTGTTTGTGCCGTTCGTCAAAATACCCTAACGCATATAGCTCTTGTTTTAATTTCTCATAAGCAATTTGATAGTCACTTTTGGCACCAATACGAATATCTTCGCAAATAAAACTTAAACGACCAGTTTTTTCGTAAAAACTAATGTTTCCTCGTACTTGTACTAACAAACCGTTTTCAAGGGCACCTTCCAAGCCACGTTGTTGCACTTTAGAACGCCACATAGCCATATCAATGGAGCCTGTATCATCGATGAGAGAAAAATGATAATGTCCTGTACTATGACGTTTTACATTAGAGATAACACCTTCAACAATACAGTTCTTTAAGAGAAATTCTCCCTCTACGGTTTGCTTTAATAATTTTATTTAATTCTCCAACGGAGTAAGCATCCATTCTATTCTCCTTCAACAACCTTTGCTCCATAGGCATTACCTGAGGCATTATCTGCACTATATTTAGAGGATACACATAACACATCTAAATCATGATGGTGTCCCCAATGAACTAAACGATCTTGTAAGTAGGTATTAGCCATGACACCACCGGCAGTAATTAAGGTTGTAATATTATGTTTTGTTAAAATATGAGATAAGGCTTTCTCTAGGGAATTTCCAATACAATGGAACACAGA
>NZ_AFUJ01000057.1:0-8406 GCF_000221605.1 Veillonella sp. oral taxon 780 str. F0422
AATTAAAAGGACCAGTGATGTTGACCATCCTTGATGGATTCGGCATTGGGGACGGTCAAGACCCAACAAATGCGGTGGTACAAGCGAACCCCCGAACATTTTTAAACCTATGGGACACGTGTCCTCATACCTTGTTAGAAGCATCTGGTATGGCCGTAGGCTTGCCGGATGGACAAATGGGAAACTCAGAAGTAGGCCATTTGAATATTGGTGCCGGACGTATTGTGTACCAAGAATTGACGCGCATTACGAAAGAGGCAGAGGAAGGGACCTTATTTACTCGTCCTACCTTAGTGAAAGCCTATGAAGAAGGGGCTAAACAAGCCTTGCATCTAGTGGGTTTGTTGTCGGATGGCGGTGTCCACTCGCATATTGATCACTTGAAGGCATTACTTCGTGGCGCTAAAGAGGCTGGTGTAGGAAAAGTCTATATCCACGCCTTCTTAGATGGTCGTGATGTACCACCACAAAGTGCGTTGGCCTATATTGATGAGATTGCTCACTACTGCAACGAGTTGGGTCTAGGGTCGATTGCGACAATAGGTGGTCGTTATTATGGTATGGACCGTGATCAACGATGGGAACGAGTGCAACTGGCGTATAATGCCATGGTATGTGGTAGTGGTACAGAAGTAGGTTGTGCTCATGAAGCGGTAGAACACAGTTATGCTGATGAAACAACAGATGAATTTGTCATTCCATCGGTAGTGGAAGGGTATACAGGTATGCAGGATGGAGATGCGATTTTGTTCTTTAACTTCCGTCCTGATCGGGCTCGTCAATTAGTGCGTGCTGTGGTAGATCCGGATTTTACTGGATTTGAACGAAAACATGTATTGCAAGGTTCCTATGTGGCGAGTATGACTCGGTACGAAGCAGACTTACCAGTGCCTGTGGTGTATGATAAAGAACTGCTAACAGATACCCTAGGAGAAGTGCTAGCTAAGGGTGGTTATCGTCAACTGCGCATTGCAGAAACAGAGAAATATGCTCATGTGACGTATTTCTTCAATGGTGGTAAGGAAGATGTATTCCCTGGGGAAGATAGAATTTTAGTGCCTTCTCCGAAGGTGGCTACCTATGATTTGCAACCAGAGATGAGTGCTCCAGAGGTAACAGAAAAGGTTGTATCCGCCATTCGCAGTGGCGAGTATGATATGATTATCTTGAATTATGCAAACCCAGATATGGTAGGCCATACGGGTGATTTTGAAGCAGCAAAACGAGCGATTTTAGCTGTGGATGTGGGACTTTCAGAGATTGTGAAAGCCATTCAAGATAGGAATGGTCAGTTATTAATTACAGCGGACCATGGAAATTCTGAGGTCATGGTGGACCATACCACAGAAATTCCGCACACGGCGCATACGACGAATCCGGTACCACTCATTTTAGTGGGAGCCCCAGAGGGTGTCACCTTGCGACCAGGTCGGCTATGTGATTTAGCACCAACTATGCTGGCTTTAGGCGGTATTGAGCAGCCTGAAGCTATGAGTGGTGAAAGTTTGTTAGTACAATAAGGAGAAGTAACAATGGCAGTAATTACTGATGTATACGCAAGAGAGATTATGGATTCCCGTGGCAATCCAACAGTAGAAGTAGAAGTATATTTAGAAGATGGTACGATTGGTCGTGCAGCGGTTCCATCTGGAGCGTCTACTGGTCAATTTGAAGCGGTGGAATTGCGCGATAGCGAGTCTTCTCGTTACTTAGGCAAAGGTGTATTACAAGCGGTAGCAAACGTAAATGACATCATTGGACCTGCTATTTTAGGGTTTGATGCATCTGAGCAAGTGGCTATTGATGGGGTGATGATTGAGTTAGATGGCACTCCTAACAAAGCAAAATTAGGTGCTAATGCGATCTTAGGTGTATCCATGGCAGTAGCTCGTGCAGCGGCTGAATCTTATGATTTACCATTGTTCCAATACCTTGGTGGCACGAATGCAAAAGAATTGCCAGTACCAATGATGAATATTTTAAATGGTGGGGCTCATGCAGATAATAACGTGGATATCCAAGAGTTCATGATTATGCCAATTGGTGCATCTAGCTTTATGGAAGCATTGCGTTATTGTGCAGAAGTATACCATACATTGAAAGGTGTATTGAAAGCAAAAGGCTTGGCCACAGGTGTAGGTGATGAAGGGGGCTTTGCTCCGAACTTAGGTTCCAATGAAGAAGCATTACAAGTGATTACAGAAGCTATCGAAAAAGCAGGTCTTGTAGTGGGTAAAGATATTGTATTTGCTATTGATGCAGCATCTTCTGAGTTCTACAAAGATGGCAAGTATCACTTAGCTGGTGAAGGCAAAGTAAAAACAGCTGCTGAGATGGTAGAATACTATGCAGAACTTTGTGAAAAATATCCAATTTACTCCATCGAAGATGGCTTGGCAGAAGAAGATTGGGAAGGCTGGAAACTATTGACGGAGCGCCTTGGCAAAACTGTTCAATTAGTAGGTGACGATTTATTCGTAACGAACACAGAACGCTTGTCTCGTGGTATCAAAGAAGATACAGCGAATGCAATCTTGATCAAAGTGAACCAAATCGGTACGTTGACAGAAACATTTGATGCTATTGAAATGGCAAAACGTGCAGGCTATACAGCTGTAATTTCTCACCGTTCTGGTGAAACAGAAGATTCCACAATTGCTGATATCGCTGTAGCAGTAAACGCTGGACAAATCAAAACTGGTGCTCCAGCTCGTTCCGAACGCGTAGCGAAATACAACCAATTACTTCGTATTGAAGATATGTTGGCAGAAACGGCTCAATACCGTGGTAGCGATGTGTTTTATAACATCAAACGATAAGAATATGTGAAAATAAAAAAGGACCCTGCGGGGTCCTTTTTGTATAAAACCTATATGTATTTTCCGTATATTGCGGGAAGTTCCTGCAAGAATAAACTATAATTAGGAGCCTGACGTTGGTTTAATACGGCAAGAATAGTAATCGTATGATGAATTTCGTTGATACTATAATAAATATCATATTTCTCGAAAGAATAAATATGATATACATTTTTAGTGGGCTTAGATACATTTAGAATACGATATCGATGCGGTAGATATGATAAACTCTCTATAGCTTTATGTATTTTATGCGAAGTGTACTTAGCTGTTTCTACGGAGAAAGATTCAGCTATATAGCAATAGATATTTAATAAATTGTATTCTGCAAATGATGAAAGTCGTATATCATAGGTTTCCATAATTATTCTCCTAATAAAGTAGCGAAAAATTCTTTAGCAGAACGTCCATTACCGTTATTTGATTCTTCGACTCCACGAGATAAAATATCTTCTAATTCTGAAGGGCTAAAGTCAGATGTACTAAGGGGCGGTGTATTTAACTTTAGATCAAAAGGGAGTCCGTTATGTAGGATAATTTGTCGATAGAATAAATCAATAGCGACAGCGCGACTTAGTCCAAGGTCTTCTAAAATAGATTCAGCATGTTGTTTTATATTTTCATTAATTCGGACATTAACACTAGCAGATTTCATGAGGGTCTCCTTTCTGGTTACTATGTTAAGTAAATTATAAACTGTTGTATTGCATTATGCAACATAAAATAATATATGGAATATAAATTGACTAGGTAGTAGTTTGTGATATAATATAAATAAGAAAAGGAGAGCCATCAACGTGCGTTCGGCGTTAGGCTCATCTAGGAGTTAATAAAGCTTGATGACACCTAACGTGTTGAGGAGTGGTAGTCCTCATGCGTTAGGTGTTTTCATTGTCTACTTACATAGATCAATGATAGCACTCACCTTGTTTTATACAAGGTGTTTATTTTTTGTATAAAATCCATGAAAGACGATATATATAATCTATGATATAATAGAAAAGATTAATGCTGAATGCATTCTATAGAATTTTAAGTAAAGGTGAAAGGATTAGGAAAGGAGGAGTAGGGTGTACAACAATTTTGAAGTGATTGGGGCATTTGCATTGTATTTAGGCCTCATGATGTACATCGGGGTATATTATTACCGCAAGTCTAATAGCTTAGACGACTATATTTTAGGAGGTCGCCAGCTAGGCCCCTGGATCACGTCCATGAGTGCGGAAGCATCAGATATGAGTGGATGGATGTTGATGGGTTTACCTGGATTTGCCTACTCAACAGGGATATCGGCCTTATGGATCGCCATTGGTTTAGCTTTGGGAACGTGGCTGAACTGGGTATTCGTATCGAAACGATTGCGCAATTATACAGAGGTAGCGAATAATAGTTTGACTATACCGGATTATTTGAAAAACCGTTTTCATGATACATCAAGAATTGTGCCGGTGGTGTCTGCTATCTTCATCGTTATTTTCTTTTTAATTTACACGTCTTCTGGATTCGTGGCAGGTGGTAAGTTATTTAATACTATCTTTGGACTAGATTACATGACATCCCTCTTTATTACAGCAGGGGTAGTTATTTTCTACACCTTCCTAGGTGGTTTCCTAGCCGTAAGTTGGACAGACTGTATCCAAGGTATGATGATGTTCTTCGCCATCTTATTGGTACCGGTGACGGCAGCCATGTATTTAGGTGGTCCTGTAGAAACATCTCAATTAATTGCTACGGAGTTCCCAGCAGGCTTGTCGATTTGGGGACCGGAACAAGATACTTTCACCTTGGTGGTAGGTATCATTTCTAGCTTAGGATGGGGGCTTGGTTACTTTGGTCAACCTCACATCTTAGTGCGTTTTATGGCGATTTCCGATGCGAAAGAGTTGAAAAAAGCTACGAACATTGCCATGATTTGGGTAGTCATCTCCTTGTTGGCTGCAGTGGCAGTAGGTCTTGTTGGTAAAGTATATTTAACAATACCTCTAGTAGATGCTGATGCAGAAACAGTATTCCTTGTGATGAGCGAGCATTTATTTAACCCATTTGTGGCAGGTTTGATTTGGTCTGCTGTATTGGCAGCCATCATGAGTACAGCCTCTGCACAATTGTTAGTAACTGCATCTTCTGTGTCTCAAGATTTGTACCGCAATGTGTTTGCCCGTGATGCAGGAGACCGTGAACTAGTTATGGTTAGCCGTGCTACGGTATTGATCGTATCTGCTATAGCCATCGTGATGGCGGTGAATCCACAAAGTTATATCTTGACGATGGTGGCCTATGCATGGGCAGGATTTGGCGCTGCCTTTGGTCCAGCTATCTTGATCTCGTTGACTTGGAAACGTATGACTCTGAAAGGTTGTATCGCTGGTATCTTAGTAGGGGGCATTACCGTTCTTGTGTGGAAACAATTCGGTTGGTTCGGTTTGTATGAAATCGTACCAGGTTTTATCTTATCTGCCATTGCTATCTTTGTAGTAAGCTTGTTGGATCATGAGCCAAGTAAAGAAATCCAAGCGGAGTTCGATGCATCAGAACAAATGCATATTTTATAATTACATATTAATAGATAAAAAGATGTTGGGGCTACTCCTTTGGGGGTAGTGCCAACATTTTTTTGTAGAAGATGTGTAGATTATGGAAAGGATAGTGTAGTTCTACTGCAAACGGTTTATACTGGCCTATAAAAATGGTATAATAAATAGATACGATTCGATAAATGTACAGTCAGAAAGGAGGAAAGACATATGGATGCTAGAGCCCTACGAGCATTGCAACATTTTTATGGATATTCCAGTTTTCGCCCCGCTCAAGAGGTACCTGTTACAGCTTTGTTAAAGAACCAAGATGTGCTAGGGATTATGCCTACTGGGGCAGGTAAATCGATTTGCTTTCAAATTCCTGCGATGCTAAAGGCGGGCATTACCATTGTGTTTTCTCCGTTGATTTCCTTGATGCAAGATCAGGTGGATACCTTGAAAGAGCAAGGTATGCCAGCGGCGTATATGAATAGCACCCTCAGTCGAGAAGAGCAGAATAAAATTTTGTACTATTTACGGGAAGGGCGCATTAAACTATTATACTTGGCACCAGAAAAATTAGAGTCCGAAGGGTTTTGTGAGTTTTTAAGAGGACTGCCAATTAGCCAAGTGATTATTGATGAAGCCCATTGTGTGTCACAATGGGGGCATGATTTTAGGCCCTCTTTCACGGCCATAGGACCTTTTATTAAGAGCTTGCCCCATAGACCTGTGGTAGGGGCTTTCACAGCCAGTGCTACGGAAGAAGTAGAACGTGATATAAAACAACTCTTAGGATTGGAGAATGCCCGTGTGCATATTACGGGATTTGATCGTCCTAACTTGGCGTTTTCTGTGATCCACGAAAGTAAGCGTATGGAATATGTGCGAGATTATGTGCTACACAACCCAAATGATGTGGGGATTGTCTATTGTGCCACTAGGGCGAATGTGGAAAAGGTATATCGTGAGCTTTTACGTTACGGCGTGAAAGTAGGTTACTACCATGGTGGTTTATCTGATGAAGAGCGTAAGTACCAACAGAATCGTTACGCCTTTGATGAAGTACAAGTTATGGTAGCTACCAATGCATTTGGAATGGGCATCGATAAAAGTAATGTGCGCTATGTAATCCATTACCAAATGCCACGAAATATGGAAAGTTATTACCAAGAGGCAGGCCGTGCTGGACGAGATGGAGCACCGGCAGATTGTATTTTGCTATATAATGGGCAAGATGTGGCAGTGCATCAATATATTCTAAGTCAAAGTGACTTGCCACCAGAACGACAACGGATTGAGCGGAATATGCTACAAGCCATGATCGATTATTGTCATACACCTATGTGTCTACGTAAATTCATGTTGTCTTATTTTGGTGAACAAGTGCCTTGGGATCAATGTCATCATTGCAGTACTTGTGATGAACCACGAGTGGCGGTGGATGTAACAGCCGAGGCGAGCGCAGTATTGCAGACGATTTGGAATACAGAAGAACGATATGGAGTGACCATGATTGCGGATATCCTATGTGGGAATCGGACGGAGCGTATTGAGAGGTTTCGCTTACACCGATTATCCGTATTTGGCAAATTAAATCGTTGGGCAGATAAAGATGTAAAAGGCTTTATTAAGCGCTTAATGGCGATGGGGTATGTGACGTCTTCGGGAGGGCAATATCCTATTTTATCCGTTACGGAACAAGGTCATGAAGTATTAGCGGGACGAGTCACTGTGAAAGATGTGCCTATAGATGTAGGGGAACATCGTCCTATGCAGGGCCGTTCTAAATCAAATGCTTCAGGGCTAGCAAAAGCCACTAAGAATAACTCCTTATTTGAGGCTCTGCGTGTGCATCGTTTGGAACTTTCAAAAACAGAAGGGGTAAAATCGTTCATGATTTTTTCAGATGCTACCTTATTGGATATGGTAGCAAAAGAACCATTGACATTAGGAGATATGGCGAATGTGAAAGGCGTAGGAGATATGAAGCTGCGCAAATATGGCAATGAATTTTTGAAGGTTATTGCCGATTTTAAGGGCAACATATAGTGATAGAGGGACAACTTGATATTTATCTAAATGTAGATATACAAATACATTTAGACACAGATATTGATACAAATACAGATATATATACATACAGATATACAAAATATATGCTGATACCATTTAGCGTAGTTTCGTATACAAGGAGGCATAGATGAGTTTAGCAGACACGCAATATTTACAGATTATAGAAAATATATTAGATCATGGGTATTATGCCAACAATCGTACAGGCATTGCGACCTATAAATTACCGCATCAAGTGATGCAATTCAATTTAGCAGAAGAATTTCCTATTTTAACCACGAAATTTGTGGCTTTCAAAACGGCCATTAAAGAGTTACTTTGGATTTGGCAATTGCAATCTAATGATGTGCGCCAGTTGCAGGCTATGAATGTAAAAGTTTGGGATGAATGGATGCGTGAAGATGGTACAATTGGCAAGGCCTATGGATACCAAATTGCCAAGTATAAACAGTTAGATAATTTATTGGATATGCTACAAAAGGACCCTCAAAGCCGTCGTATGATTGTGACCTTGTGGAATATTGAGGACTTGCCAGATATGACGTTGCAACCATGTGCCTATGAAACATTATGGGATGTCACAGATGGTCGTTTAAATTGTATGCTTATCCAACGCAGTGGGGATATGGGGTTAGGAGTACCTTTCAACACGGCTCAATATGCAGCATTGGTTCATATGATTGCCCAAGTATCTGGATTGCAGGCAGGACAATTCACGCATGTCATCAATAATGCTCATATTTATGAGAACCATGTAGAAGCTTTACGTACTCAATTAGAACGTAAACATGAAGCCTTAGAGGCTCCGGTGTTACGATTAAACCCAGAGATCAAAAATTTCTATGATTTTACGCCAGAAGATATAACTCTAGAAGGCTATGAGCATTTAGGGAAACTATCTATGACAGTAGCTGTATAAGGAGTTATCTATGTTAGCAATGATTGTAGCAGTGGCT
>NZ_AFUJ01000056.1:0-564 GCF_000221605.1 Veillonella sp. oral taxon 780 str. F0422
AAAATAGAAAATAATTTATTCATAATATATACCTCTCTCTAATAATATCGAACAAAATAAATAGTACATCTGTTTGTTTATGTTCATATTTTAACACACATACAAATGTTCGGTCAAGCATAATTTTTTAGAACGCATATTTGACAATTTTCGATATTAAATTTATAATAGGTATATATGAATTAAGTTCCATAATACTGTAGAATGAGAGGTTATTCCCTTGAGACGTCCTGCCACTGATATAAATAGCAAACAACAAAGAATATTAGATTTTATTATTGAAAGTTTACAACAGCGCTATCGCTGCCCAAGTGTTCGTGAAATTGGCGATCATATGGGGTTAAGCTCCACTTCTACTGTTCAAAGTCATTTAAATACATTAGAAAAATTTGGCTATATTACTCGTGATGCTAATAAGAATCGCTCTATTACCGTTGTAAATATGCCTGATGTACCTGCTTTAGAAATGGATGAAGAAACTCACGAAGTTACGTCAAGCCCTGAATTTAATTTTTTAGAGGCTGGCCTTCGTCGTGTCCCTTTGATTGGAACTGTACAAGCCGG
>NZ_AFUJ01000055.1:0-122977 GCF_000221605.1 Veillonella sp. oral taxon 780 str. F0422
AGATGATATAAGAAGGGCTCTCCTTTGAAATAATGATTCGCTTTAGCAACTTTCATTATAATAGAGAGCCTTCTTATTTTTTTGTCACAAATGCATTATACCCTTACATTTTTTACATATTGAAACCTTTCATAATAAAAAAGCTGTAATGAAAGTTTCCTTTCACTACAGCTTATATAGAGCCTCTACTCTCTATGAATTATGCAATTAAATATACTGTCCTTTGATCATATCGTATTCAGATACATTTACTTGTTGTTTCCGCCCTGCAATCCGTAATACTATATATCCCAAAATACCAGATACGATAGAGCCTACGAAGATACCAACTTTTGCCATTTCTTGTGCTTCTCCTGGAGGGAATGCTAACAAAGATACGAACAAGCTCATGGTAAATCCGATACCACAACATAGAGCGATACCATACACATGAGTCCAATTGGTTTGAGCTGGCATTTCCACTAGTTTAGATTTTACTAGTAAGAACAATGTGCCAAATACTCCTACTTGTTTACCTAATACTAAACCTACTGCAACACCTAATACAACTGGATGGGCAAAGCTTTCTAAAGTAAATCCGTGGAAAGATACCCCTGCATTGGCAAAACCAAAGATTGGAATAATTAAGTAGGTAACCCAGTTACTTAAGGTGTGTTCCCATTCAGATAATGGAGATACATGACGACCATCACGTATGCCATGGTATGGAATAAACGCCGCTAAAATTACACCTGCTAAGGTAGCATGCAATCCTGACTTAAACACACAGAACCAAAGGCCAAATCCTAATGCTAAATACGGAATTGGTCTCGTATAGTTCATACGGTTTACGTATTGTAACATGAACACGATGATTGCTGCTACGAATAAGTAAAAGAAGTTTAACTCCGCTGTATAGAAAAAAGCAATGATAACAATAGCCATCAAGTCATCCATAACAGCCAAGGTAGTTAAAAATACTTTCATTGCAATGGGTACTCGATCACCTAAGAGTGAAACGATACCGATGGCAAAGGCAATGTCTGTAGCTGTTGGAATCCCCCAACCATGAATAAAGTCTGGATGATAACCGACAATGAAATAATAGATTAAAGCCGGCATTAAAAGGCCAAAAAATGCTGCAATACCAGGCAAAAATCGTTTTGCATTGGTATTCAATTCCCCTGCAATCATTTCCCGTTTTACTTCAAGGCCTACAAATAAAAAGAAGACCGCCATGGCCACGTCATTAATCCATAATTCAATGGACAATGGTCCTAATTTAGCATGAAGCAAAGAGTGGTACAAACTTTCTACTGGAGAGTTTGCCAATAGCACTCCTACCACAGCAGCTACAAAGAGTAGTACACCCCCTGCTGATGGTGATGTAAAAAAAGATACAATTCGATTCATACAATTACCCCTCTACTATGTAATATATATCATTAAATAACTAACATATTCTTTTGTTATTATATCACTAATTATATTCTTTATCTATCGAATTTTTTCTATATTGCGTATGTATACAAAATCCAATACTCGATTCACCGATGTCCTTACGATACTGTCGTCCCTCAAAGTCAATCATGGATACACGTTCATAAGCATGTTCTAAGGATTGTTCCAATGTATTCCCCAACCCTACAACACCTAATACACGACCACCTTGCGTTACATAGTGATCTGTTTCATATGTTGTACCAGAGTGAAATACCATCGATACAGTATCTATAGTATGAATATCTCCTGTGATTCTTTGACCTGTCACGGGCTGCTGTGGATATCCTTCGGATGCTAAGATAACACAGGAAGCGTATTGTTTCGACCACTCTAAGGACATCCCCTCTAACTGCCCCATAGCCGTGGCATGCATGATGACTCCTAGATCACTCTGTACTAATGGCAATAGCACTTGTGTCTCTGGATCTCCGAACCGAGCATTAAACTCTACTACTTTCGGTCCTTCCTCGGTAAGCATAAGACCTGTATACAAGCAACCCACATAAGGATGACCTTCTTCTGCCATGGCTTTCACGATAGGTTTTACTATGGTGTCTACTATGGTTTGTTCCAAAGTGCCATCCAGTTCTGGCACCGGTGCATAGGCGCCCATGCCTCCTGTATTAGGACCTTCATCATGGTCTAACAATCGTTTATGATCTCTTGCTCCTATCATAGGTAAGACGTGAGTACCGTCCACAAAGGACAACAAGGATACCTCCTGTCCTCGCATATATTCCTCAATCACAACGCTTTCTTCCGAACTACTCAGCATCTCTTTCAACACTCGCTCTGCGTCTGTGAAAGTCTCACAAATAGTGACACCTTTGCCGCCCCAGAGACCATCCCTCTTTAATACAATCGGTACGCCCCATTGATGAATAATGCCTTTTCCTGTTTCTACATCTTGGCAAACCTCATACTTAGCCGTAGGAATCACATATCGACGCATTATATCTTTCGCAAACGACTTAGACCCTTCTAATCGAGAAGCCTGCTGGGATGGTCCAAATACAGGAATCCCTACGGATCGGATTGCATCACTAAGTCCCTCTACCAGAGGCAATTCAGGTCCTATCACAACCAAATCAATCTTATAGTCCAATAACCAAGCTAGTAAGGTGTCTCGGTTCTTCCAATCTAGGTTGACTACAGTGGCTATCGAAGTCATTCCTGCATTGCCTGGCACTACATAAACATCTGTTACAGATGGGCTATGATGCAATTTCCAAGCTAATGCATGTTCACGACCACCATTGCCAATAATACATACTTTCATAGATACCTCTCAATATAAACTATTTTATAATAGCTTGTTTTTTATAACAACACGATATCCCAGTATATTCAAAGCATCCTCGCAAAATAAGCGCACCGCCTCTGGGTAGATGCGATGCTCTTCATGCAAGATTCGTGTTGATAAAGTATCCACCGTGTCATCTTCATAGACAGGTACCACCGCCTGCGCAATGATAGGACCTGTATCCATGCCTTCATCCACAAAATGAACGGTACATCCTGTGTATTTTACGCCTTTTAGTAAGGCTTGCTTCTGTGCCTGTAAGCCTGTAAAAGCTGGCAATAAGGAGGGATGTATATTCAAGATGTTTCCTCTGTACGCTTGCACAAATGTAGGTGGTAATATACGCGTATACCCAGCTAACAAGATGCCTTCCACTTCATATTCTTGTAACAAATCTAGCATAGCTTGTGTCCAGGCTGCTTCAGTACCATAGTTAGCAGGATCTACTATGTATACAGGAATGTGCCAAGCACATCCTTTCTCCACAATGCCCACATTGGATCTATCACTAATGATAAGAACTATTTCACCATTTATATGCCCCGCTTCTATGACCTTATAGATGGCTTCTCCATTAGACCCTCTGCCACTGCCAAATAGAGCCAATCGTTTACGCATGGAATGCCTCACCAAGAATCGTCACATCTCCCTGCCCTTCTGTAACAAGTCCAATGGAGTACACTACTTCTCCCTGTTCTTGTAACACTTCTACCACACGTTCTACTAATTCTGGTTTCACCACAAGTACCATGCCTATGCCCATATTGAAAGTATGATACATTTCTCTCGTTTCTACATGACCCCATTCTTGTAATAGCTTAAAAATAGGTGGTACTGGCCAGGCATCACTATGAATGGTGACAGACAACCCTTTGGGTAATATACGAGGAATATTGTCGTAGAAAGATCCTCCTGTTATATGAGCCATCCCTTTCACTAACTGTTCTTTCAGTAGTGGTAGAATGGGTTTTACATACAGTTTTGTTGGTGTCAACACTTCTTCTCCAATAGTACGACCCAACTCATCCACATAGGTGTCCAATGGCATTTGTTGTTTTTCTAAGATAATGTGGCGCACTAAGGAAAACCCATTGGAGTGTAAACCTGATGAAGGTAAACCTAGCACCAAATCTCCTGCCTCGATAGAGGCTCCCGTAATGCATCGGTCCTTATCTACAATCCCCACTGCAAAGCCAGCTAAATCATAATTGCCATCGCCGTAGAAACTAGACATTTCCGATGTTTCTCCACCGATTAAAGCACACCCACATTCTTCACAAGCCTCACCAATACCATCGATGATACTTTCAATATGATTATGTTCCAATTTACCGACTGCAATGTAGTCTAGGAAAAATAAAGGAGTCGCCCCCTGTGCTACCACATCGTTCACACTCATAGCCACACAATCTTGACCAATCTGGCGATGCTTATTCATGAGGACGGCAAAGCGAATTTTCGTACCCACCCCATCCGTACTCGATACAAGAATGGGTTCTTTCATGGTGTACTGTGCCAAAGAATAGAGCCCACTAAAACCACCTAGAGATCCTAGTACACCCGGTGTATAGGTGCGTTCCACACGGTGTTTAATCTTTTGAATGAGCTGGTTGCCCGCTTCTACATCCACGCCAGCATCTAAATAAGTAACAGGTGTATTATCAACAGACATAAGTACCTCCCTTGGTATACTCATCCCCTACAGGGCTTGGATACTCTCCAGTAAAACAAGCCACACACAAATGCGGTGCTTCTAGTTGTTTCATAGACTGCACCAATCCTTCATGAGACAAATAATATAAACGATCAACGCCAATGTATTGACGGATTTCTTCTATGGAATATCGATGAGCTAACAACACTTCTGCATCAGATGTATCGATACCAAAATAGCAAGGATACCGAATAGGTTCAGAAGTTAAACACAAATAGATTTCTTTCGCTCCCGCTTGTCGTAACATGGAAACGATATATCGACTTGTGGTGCCTCGTACAATAGAATCATCAATGAGAACAATACGCTTTCCTTGTACCATATCAGGAACAATACTAAACTTGTTACGCACCGCTTCCTCTCGACTAATTTGGTTGGGTTCTATGAAAGTCCGCAATACCTTCGGATTCCTCACTAACCCTTCCCTATAGGGTATACCAGATTCCTCTGCATATCCCTGAGCAGACAAAGTCCCTGAATTAGGTATGGGCATAACAATATCCGCTTCATATTGTGTTTCTTTTGCCAGCTGACATCCCATAGCTACCCTTGCTTCTGATACACCTTGCCCATCGATAACACTGGTAGGATGTGCAAAATAAATATATTCAAACACGCAAGTATGTTGTTCCACTACCTCCTGTTGTTCTACGCCTGCACTTCCTACATGTAATTGTTTTGTTTTTTCTTTATTTTCTAATCCCTCAACCCCACCTCGAGAAATAGTTCTACTCTGTATACCACCCTCAGTATTTTGGTAGTCCGAGACTTCATATCTTATACTGGAGTGATACGGTACACTGCGAAAATCTGTTCCATCAATAAGAATTATTTCACCAGGCCTTACATCACGAATGAAAGTCCCCTCTATAGCGTCTATAGCGCAACTTTCAGAGGCAAGTACATACCCATGGGCCGTACGACCTACGCAAAGAGGACGATACCCATGAGGATCTCGTACACCTATCAGCATCTCATTAGCAACAATCGTCAACGAAAAGGCACCTTCTAATCGCGCACAAGCTTGCTGAATAGCACCTAGGATGGTCAATTCATTGGAGCATTTAATCAAATGGACGATGACTTCTGAATCCATTGTGGTCGTAAATACACAGCCTTGGGTTTCCAACTCACGACGTAACACTTGGGCATTCGTCAAATTCCCATTATGAGCCACTGCAAATGTACCCCACGGTGATGTTTCTACAATAGGTTGTACATCACAAGGATTCTCTATACCTGTGGTGGAATACCGCACATGTCCAATTCCTATGTGACCTTCTAAACTAGAAATATCCTGTAAGACCTCTTTCACGAGCCCAGGTCCTTTCACCATATCTATCTGTGATTCATGAACCACAGCAATACCCGCTCCTTCTTGCCCTCGGTGCTGTAACGCCACAAGGCCTTCATATATAGTTGTCCCGATGGTAGAGGACTTGTCATAGACTCCAAAGACTCCGCATTCCTCATGCCATGTATCTAACACACCATCATATTTCATTATGCCCCCTAGAGTCATACTCTACTCATATTGTGCACACGGACAAATCATCAAATGTCAAACTATCTCTATTATAACTTGCTACACAGCTATCTTCAATACAAACTCAGGGAATCAACAAAAAACGTGGTATACTTAAGATATAAGAAGTCATGTATGGAACGCTAATAAACATACTATAGGATGTAGTGAGAACTCCACCACCATCCTATTAACATATAAAGGAGGCTATGTATGCACATATTCCGTCTATTTGTCACTCCTCGCACAACTACTTCACAGGAACCCGAACAATTACGTAGGACCTTTCAACAAGACTTACAGATTCCTCTCACCGACCTCAGGGTCTACGAACGATACGACATCTCTGGAATCACAGAATCAGAGTTTGAACGTGCTAAAACCCTCATTTTTTCTGAACCTCCCATAGAAACTACCTGTACTACATTAAACCTGTCCTCCCTAGACCATCCCATTGCTATTGCACCTATACTAGGTCAATATGACCAGCGTGCTGATGCTGCAGAGCTATGCCTCTCCATCCTCACTGGTCATGATCATAGTACTGTACGTACTGCACGAATCTATGTCTTAAGGGGCCCCCTAACGAAAACACATGTAGATACTGCTCGACAATACCTCTTGCAATCTATCGATACTTGTGAAAGTTCCATGGATCTTCCTACAACGCTAGACATAGTAACCCCGGTAGTTCCAGAAACTCCGCACATAGAGGAGTTCACCACCCTGACGAAAATAAAGCTAGAAGAACTCCTTCACTATATGCAATTGTCCATGACTCTAGAAGACCTACTATGTATTCAAAGGTATTTTCAAAAAAAGCATCGCAATCCAACAGTAACTGAAATTCGTGTATTAGACACCTATTGGTCAGATCATTGTCGCCACACTACATTCAATACCCAATTAACGGAGATTACCTTTGATGAGTCTGCCCTTACCAAGCCGATTCGAAAAACGTATCAAACCTATCTTGAAACAAAACAACAACTGAATCCATCGAGCAATGTAGTACCCACATTAATGGACATGGCCACAATGGCTATGCAAGAACTTCGTCATCAAGGCAAACTAAATCAATTAGATGTGTCGGACGAAATCAATGCGTGCACCATCATTGTTCCGGTGCAGGTGGATGGCAAAAAAGAAGAATGGCTATTATTGTTCAAAAACGAAACCCATAATCATCCTACTGAAATAGAACCTTTCGGTGGTGCTGCCACTTGTTTAGGTGGCTGTATTCGAGATCCTCTCAGTGGTCGTGCTTATGTATACCAAGCCATGCGTATCACTGGCTCTGGTAACCCTTTAGTCTCAAAAGAGCATACTTTGCTCGGTAAATTACCACAATCCTATATCACAACCACAGCTGCCAAAGGTTTTTCTTCCTACGGCAACCAAATTGGCGTTCCTACAGGGGAAGTACGAGAATATTATCATGATTCCTATCGAGCTAAACGTTTAGAAGTAGGTGCTGTCATCGGTGCTGTGCCGCGATCTCATGTACATCATGAAAACCCTGTCCCTGGTGATCTCATTATATTGCTAGGTGGTAAGACCGGCCGTGATGGCTGTGGCGGTGCTACGGGCTCTTCTAAAATACATACGAAAGACTCTCTCTCTATCTGTGGTGCAGAAGTGCAAAAAGGAAATCCTGTGACAGAACGAAAAATTCAACGCCTATTCCGCAATCCAGAGGTGACACAATCTATCAAGAGATGTAACGACTTTGGAGCAGGCGGTGTAGCCGTTGCTATTGGAGAACTCGCAGATAGCATTCATATATACCTAGATACGATACCTACAAAATACACTGGGCTCACTGGAACAGAGCTAGCCATCTCAGAATCCCAAGAAAGAATGGCTTGCATTATTGATCCTAGCCAATGGAAACGAATCCAATCCTATTGTGCAGAGGAAAATTTGGAGGCTACTATTGTAGGAGAAGTGACAAATACTGGACGCCTAGTGATGGACTTTCAAGGAGAAATTATCGTCAACCTACATCGTCAGTTCTTAGCTACAAATGGAGCTACACAAAGTACTACAGCTCATATCGTGTCTCCAAGAACAACTCCCTCTCCTTCGTTTTTTACGAATCTATCTTTTCTCTCTACAACAACCAAAGCTTCCATAGAAACACGCTTTCATCAAGCTTTGCAAGATTTGAACAGTACCTCCCAAGAAGGATTACGAGCTATGTTTGACTCTACCGTCGGTGCGAATACTGTGCTCTTTCCTTTCAGTGGAACCTATCTGAAAACTCCGGTCCAAGGGATGGTAGCAAAACTTCCTGTATTACAGGGAACTACCACGACTGCAAGCATCATGACTCATGGTTTTGATCCATATCTATCAGAATGGAGTCCCTACCATGGCGCTCAATATGCGGTACTCCTTAGCTTAGCAAAATTAGCCGCTTTAGGAGGAGATATCTCTAAAGCTTATCTAAGTTTTCAAGAATATTTTGAAAAACTCAACACTCCTATGTCCTGGGGTAAAGTGATATCTGCTCTGTTGGGCGCCTATGAGGCGCAACGCCAATTAGGTGTAGCCGCCATTGGTGGTAAAGATTCTATGAGCGGTACATTCCAAGATCTCCATGTGCCCCCTTCTCTCATTTCTTTTGCTGTCACCACCGAGGATATCCATCGCATACTCTCTCCTCACTTTCATGAGGCACACCATCACATCCTATTTCTGTATGTACCAGAGCTCTCTGATGGTACACCTAACTGGGCCGCCTTTAAAGCACATTGTAAAACCTTGCGTTCCTTCAATATCACGCAACAAGTGTATAGTGCGTATGTCGTAGAACAGGATGGCATCGGACCCGCTACGGTGAAAGCTTGTCTAGGCAATGCCATTGGCTGTGTCTACCATAAAGACGAACTGCAAAGACTAGTTATGGCTGTATCTTCTACGCATAAAAAACGAGAACTAGACCAAACAAGCATAACTCAATCCTGTGCCAATACATCAGAGAATGATAGTCTCCTTGCTTCTCTAACTCCTGAAGATATATTGTTCTATCCCTTCCGTGGTTCCTTCCTCATAGAGGTGGATACTGTGACAGCTCAGGCATTAAGGGACTTACCTCACATGTACCATATTGGCACTACACAAGAAGACCCTTCTATTGTGATGGGGGATACCTCTATCTCATTAGATGACTTAACCAATTCCTATGAAAGCTCCTTAGCATCTATCTTTCCTATCTACGCAAAAGAAAAAACTTCGGTGATACCAGTACCTCTGCTAACAGCAAACTACTACACACTACACAAAGCAAACCATGTAGTAAGTATACTTCTCTATCTCATCCTAAAGTGCTGATTCCTGTATTCCCTGGCACCAATTGTGAATATGAATCTGCACGGGCTTTCACAGAGCATGGTGCCAAGATAGAAACTCTTGTCATTCGCAATCGAAGCAGTCAAGAATTACAAGAATCTATTCAAGCCTTAAAACGCAGTATAAACAGTGCTCAAATTGTATGTTTCCCTGGTGGTTTTAGTAGCGGTGATGAACCAGCTGGATCAGGCAAATTTATAGCTACCCTGTTTCACAATCCATACTTGCAAGAATCTTTAGAGAATCTATTATACAAGCGTGATGGTTTAGTGCTTGGTATATGCAATGGATTTCAAGCACTAATTAAGCTTGGATTAGTCCCAACAGGCCATATCCAACCATTGGAGCAAACCAGTCCTACCTTAACGTACAATACAATAGGACGTCACATTTCTACGATAGTCCATACAAAGGTTGTATCCACAAATTCACCATGGCTCAGTGCTTGTCAAATAGGCGACATCTACACAGTCCCTATTTCTCATGGAGAAGGTCGTTTCCTTGCTACAACAGAACAAGTAGAAGAACTCTATGCTCAGGGGCAAGTTGCCACACAATATGTAGACCTTGTGGGTAATACTACCTATGATCCACGATGGAATCCTAACCAATCTATAGGTGCTGTAGAAGGATTATTAAGCCCTGATGGTAGAATATTAGGGAAAATGGCTCATATAGAACGCCTGGGCCATGGTATACATAAAAATATCAATGGTAACCTTGTAATGCCTATTTTTGCATCAGGCGTGCACTACTTTATAGATTAGTACTCTCGCTCGGTAACCTAAGCCCCAACTATAAAAAAGACTGAAAAACACAAATAGAGGAAGATGGAGTAAAAGCCTCCATCTTCCTCTATCGTTATATGGCTTTACAAAAAAGAGGCTATGACAACATGTAACACATGGTATCATAGCCCTTTATATATGATATATGATGTATGAATTATAATTAACCCACTTCTGGTTCTAACAAACCATATTTGCCATCATGACGACGATATACAACGTTCATGATTTCAGTATCTTCATTGAAGAACATAAAGAAGTCATGTTCCAATAGATTCATTTGTAAAATTGCTTCTTCCACGCTCATAGGACGTACGGTAAAGTTTTTGCGACGTACTACTTCTAATTCCTTTTCTTCTGGAATCGCTTCCACAGGTGTCACATCTACATGGAATCCAGTTTCTTTACGGAATCGTTTTGCTAACCGTGTTTTATGTTTATGGATTTGACGAACAATTTTATCCACCACTAAATCGATAGCAGCATACATATCTAAATGACTTTCTACACCACGCAATACTACGCTTTCTACAAAACATGTCACTTCTACTTTGCGCTCTTCTTTTTCTAGAGATAACACAACTTGAACCGTAACTGGTGTTTCAAAATAACGGGATAACTTTTCCAACCGTTTTTCAATATATTCACGCAAGGCAGCTGTCACTTCAAGATTTTTTCCTCTTACAGATACTTTCATAGTTGTCACCCTTTCTGTGTAACATATAGTGTTGCTATATGTATATAATTCTACATGAAGGTATGAAAACCCTTTTTTATTTTTCTATATTTTTTCTGCATTTAGTGAAAGTAAAAAAACTTAGGGACCCTATTTAGGAATCCCTAAGCTTTGTTCATAAATTATGCTTTATATACGTTAGCCGCTTGAAGACCACGGTTGCCATCTACGATTTCAAATTCTACTTGTTGTCCTTCGGATAAAGACTTAAAGCCATCTTCTTGGATTGCAGAAAAATGAACGAATACATCGCTGCCATCTTCTCTTTCAATAAAGCCATAACCTTTTTCTGCACTGAACCATTTTACTTTCCCAAGCATGATAATTCCTCCTACCTTTAATACTGCAAGCGATTTAGAGTATCTAAATCTTTCTTTCATGTTATCACTATATATGTATGATGTCAATCAAAATATCACTTTATTTTCAAGTATATAACATATCGATATAATTTAACGAAACTATTAATCAATTATTTCATTCTATACTAATAAGATAAACATTTAGGGTATATTTTACGCTTCATATATCCATTATATTTTTCAATTTATATTCACATTATACCTTATTTTTATAAATCTATGAATAATGTCAATTATCAAGATTGAATTTATGTATTTTATTCATATCGTTGTATTTATTCCATATGCGCATCATTTTAATAATTATTTTATTTTATAAACAATTATGAAACAATACCATAATTATTCTTTTTGCGTAAGTTATTCACTATATTTTATACTCATACAAATAAATATCACTACTATCTAAAACGGTGTACTCCTTACAACATATAATGGATATATGATTACATATATCTATTTATAGCAGTACATATAGGTCTAGGCATACCAATCAATTCATTAGTAAAATTTTAGATATCATACTTAATTTCACAACAAAAAACTACCCTACATAGAAAACTCCGTATATAGGGTAGTTACATTTCTCTGATATCGTCTTATCGAATAACTTTTGATAAGAAAGACTTTGTTCGTTCATGTTTTGGAGTATCAAATACTTCTGCTGGTGTTCCTTCTTCCAAAATTTCGCCACTATCTACAAATAATACACGTGTCGCTACTTCTTTGGCAAAGCTCATTTCATGAGTAACGATGACCATAGTCATCCCCTCTTTAGCCAAATCTTTCATAACGTCTAATACTTCACTAACCATCTCTGGATCTAACGCTGATGTAGGTTCGTCAAAAAGCATGACTTTTGGTTTCATCGCTAACGCTCTAGCAATGGCTACACGCTGTTGCTGACCCCCAGATAATTGTTCTGGGTACGCCTCTGCTTTATCGGATAAACCTACTTTTCCCAATAAATCACGAGCAATGCTTTCCGCTTCAGATTTTGAAAGTCCTCTAATTTTTTGTGGTGCTAAAGTAATATTATCTAGCACAGTCATATGAGGAAATAGATTAAACCGCTGGAATACCATGCCCACTTCAGCGCGTACGTTGTTGATGTTTTCTTTCACATTTAAGTTCTTGCCATCTACAATCACGTCACCTTCTGTTGGTTCTTCTAAATAGTTCATACAGCGCAATACAGTACTTTTACCAGAGCCAGATGGTCCAATAATAACCACTACTTCACCAGCATCGATTTCTGTAGAAACGCCTTTTAAGACATGCAATTGTCCAAAGTATTTATGTACATTCTGTAATTGAATCATTTGATATTATATTTCCTTTCTAAGTACGCTACGAGTCGGGAAATGGTTAATGTCATAATCAAGTAAATCACCGCTACAGCTGTCCAAATTTCAAAGGAACCATAGGTACGAGCGATAATTAATTGTCCTCGACGTGTCAATTCTTCAAAACCAATAACTGCTACCAAAGAAGTATCTTTCAACATAGCAATAAATTCATTGCCCAATGGTGGAATGATAGCTTTGAAAGCTTGTGGCATAATAACATAGCGCATCGTTTGGAACCAAGTTAATCCTAAAGAGCGACCTGCTTCCATTTGACCTTTATTAATAGATTGGATACCGGCACGGAAAATTTCAGAAACATAAGCACCAGAGTTTATAGAACAAGCCAAGACGGCTGCTAAATAGGGCCCAATTGGTTCTGGCGCACCATTGGCATTAACGATAGCCCCCAATAATTTAGGACCACCAAAGTAAATCATAAAGATTTGTACTAATAGTGGTGTGCCACGAAATAGTTCTACATAACATTTTGCGATCAAACGAATCACTTTAAATCGTGATAAGTTCATCAGCGCCACTACTAGTCCAATAAAGAAACCAAAGCCCACACTCATGAGGGTAATTTGAATTGTAATTCCAGCCCCTCCAATTAACAGGGGTAAAGAGTCGACAATTAACTGCCAATTAAAATCCATCGTTACCTATCCATCCTTTCATTCAACACAGATAAGGAGGCACAAAGCCTCCTTATATAGTACATTATTTTCCTTCGTATGTCACGGGAATATCCTTAGGCATGTCAGTTTTAAACCATGTTTGGTATATCTTATTTAAAGTACCATCTTGCTTCATCTCTGTCAATGCTTTATTTACACTATCTACTAGGTCTTTATTCTTTTTATTCATAGCTAAACCAAAGTATTCTTTCGTATTTGGATAAGCGATAATCGTTAAGTGTTGATCACTATGTTTGGCTACGTAATACTGAGCCACTGGCAAATCAATTAAGGCCCCTTCTACACCACCATTTTGTAATTCTAATAAAGCATCGCTAGTATGGTCAAAGTTTTTTACTATAGCTCCATTGATTTTGTTTGCTAAGTCTGCCCCTGTAGTACCCATTTGTACGGCAATCGTTTTTCCTGTCAAATCATCTAAACTTTTAATAACGCTACTTTCCTTGACAACCACAGCCATACCAGATTCATAATAAGGCATACTGAAACCAACTTTTTCCATCCGTGCTTTTGTAATGGTCATCCCCGATGCTGCTAAATCAATTTCGCCATTATCTAAAGCTGGTACTAGTGCATCAAAAGGAACATTTTTAAATTCAATAGTTTTCCCCGTCCGTTTCGCAATTTCTTTAGCTACATCGATGTCAAAACCTTGTAATTCTTCGGATCCTTCTTGCTTAAACTCAAACGGTACAAACGTTGCATTAGTGCCTATCTTCAAGACACTTCCTTTTTGTACTTGGTCTCCTCCTTGAGAGCCACATCCCCCTAGTAGTGCTACTACACCTAAAGCTAATAAGCCCGTACATATTAATTTTTTTACATTTGCTTTCATAATTGGTCTCCTTTATTAAATATCTTATGTATATCTTATGCACTAATTATACATCTATACGAATATTTAGTCAACATAAATTTACATATATTTTGTATTTTTATTAATTCTTGTTATATTTGTTAAATTGTATAAGCAATATATAGAAACTGATATACCAAAAAAGCATAAAAAAATACACAGCAGAACAATTTCTGCTGTGTTTCATACGGCTGACCTGGTCTTTGCCCCCACACTCGCCTGCTGGAAGGTTCGCTCTTAAGCCATGCTCCCCACTACTACCCCTCTCGACATATTTTGTCGGCAGGTCTTACATCTAAGCCGCACCATGCTCACAATTTCTCATTGCTTATGTGGATCGTTTCGCCTGCGACTGGCCTCGACTTTCAACCACAGACCCGTTATGTACTCTTATTATATCTATATTTTTCACTTTTGTCACTTAGGAACTATCATGATATTTTTCATTTTACTTATATCATTTTTATATAGTACATTTATAAAAAAGACTTGCTTTTTTTCATCAAATATACATCAGCTTTACTCCATCCCATGTTTATCACATTCTCACTTTTTATGTAAATGATGAGAACTTTTCAGTACATTTTTGTCCACTCTATAGGGTATATTCAAGGATAGAATTTTATTGTATAATGTGTGTACTTAAGTAAACGAAGAATATAAAAACGGTGGTTTTCCAAAAGAGAGTACACCGTTTCTGTTTGTTAGGAAGGGTTTGCACATGTTTATGTTATCATTAATTCAAGAATCAGGGGCTTACGAACAAGATAAAAGCACCTTAGAGTTAGTAACCTTACAACTCTTACAAATGATTCAGATGAAAAGCCAAACTTTATATGTGCATTCAGTACAGGTTGCCAATTATGCTGTAGCCATTGCTGCTAAAATGGGTTTGCCAAAAGGTGAAATCGAATTGATTCGCCACGCAGCGTGTTTACACGATTTAGGCTTAATTTGCTTACCTACCACTACCTTGATGAAGTTTCCCTACTTCAACCGTCAGGAATTATCCAAATACAAGCAACATCCTGTATTTGGGGCTAGCATGATTGAAAACTATCCATGTTGTCAACCTATCATCCCTTACGTTAAATACCATCATGAGCGTTGGGATGGCACAGGTTTTCCAAAACACTTACGAGGTGCCAATATTCCATTAGGGGCTCGCATCATTGGTATTGCTGATTACTACGTAACAGCCATCGACCCAGCTTCAGATACAAGCCTACAACCTCGTAGCGAGATCAAACAAGAACTATTTAGACACTCTGGCACACAATTTGATCCAGATGTGGTGAAAGCATTTATAGAAATTTTAGGATAATCATTAGGCTCCACTTGCTAAAGTGAGAGCCTTTATCTTTGCCCTAGGCAAAACAGCATGAATTGTCTCCGCTGCTTCTAGTAAAGTAGCCCCCGTAGTATAGATGTCATCTACTAGCAATATACTAAGGTCTTTATCAACATAAGTATCCACCATAGTAGGACAAACTAAGAAATGACCTTTCATATTTTTTCGTCGTTCTTCCTTTGTCAATGTCCACATCGGTTTAGATCCATCTAATTTTAACAATAAATCTACCCAATTCCAACCTTGTTGCATAACCCAATTTTTGAATAGCACTTCCACTTGATTATACCCCCGTTGTTTCCGTTTGCTTTCACTAATGGGAATAGGTACAACAATGGTTGGTACATACTTCATATCCAAACAAGTAACTGTAAAACGTTGTAAAAAAGGAGCGGCTCCTAGAGCTCGCTCCTTTTTTCCATTAAATTTTATATCATGTAGCATGGTTTTAATACCACCTATATAATCAGCTAGAATATATATACATTCTAAAGAAGAATGTTTCGGACCTAATATACAACGTTCATGCATAACTGCTTGCAAACATGTATCACACCACTCACCTTGAGTATATACATCTTTACCACAATGGATACAAGTAGGTGGACACAATAGGTCCCATAATCTCATTAGATCGCCCCCTCTAAGCGTTCTTTAAATAATGTATATCGATAATTTGTATCTACTCGATTCACCGCTGTATCTACAGCTGTTTCGCTACCGATGAGTAACACCTTATCCTTCGCACGTGTAATCGCTGTATAGAGTAGATTTCGCTGTAACATCACATTATAGGCAGAAATAAATGGTAGAATGATACGTTCATATTCACTGCCCTGTGCTTTATGAACCGTAATTGCATAAGCAAGTGCCATCGTCATCATATCTTCTTCGTCAAGAGTCATCGATTTATCTGGAAATTTTACATGTACCTGTTTGCCAAGTATATCTGTAATTACACCAATTTCTCCATTGTACACATCTTGATCATAATTATTTTCCATTTGAATAATCTTATCTCCAATGCGATACACTGTACCATCTACTTTTAATTCTTCTTCACCGCTTCTTCTCGGATTCAATTCTTCTTGCAAATATTTAGAAATAGCCGCACTACCTATGACGCCTTTACGCATAGGACAAACGATTTGAATATCTAGGTCAGACTCTACGTACTGTAATTCCTCTCGATAATGCTTAGTAACCGCTAATAGGACACTTTCCACATCATGAGCACTTTCAAATTGAAATTCATCACAACTCGATAGATCGGGCATCTCACCATGATTGATCGCGTAGGCATTATCGATGATTCGATTCCCCTCTTGTTGACGATATATCTGCGTTAACCCTTGATAAGGTATCACAGAACTAGTCAACATATCTCGCAAAATAAAGCCCGCACCGATAGGTGGCAATTGATCCACATCTCCCACAAGGACCACATAAGCACTAGGTGGAATCGCCTGTATCAGGGCATAGTATAGCTCTAAATTAAGCATAGATGATTCATCAACGATAACTACATCTACCTCTAATGGCTCATCTTGATTCCGGGCAAAGGTATAAATAGTATTATCAAGTTCTGGCTCTAGCAAGCGATGAATAGTATAAGCCTCCATACCTGTCGCTTCCGACAAACGCTTCGTAGCTCGTCCTGTAGGCGCACAGAGGACAATACGTTTTAGGTTTCCTTGCTGAAATCCTTCTACTAAGGCTTTGATAATAGTGGTCTTTCCTGTACCTGGACCTCCAGTAATAATAGAGAATCGATGGCTAAGGGCCATATGAATAGCTTGCTTTTGCTCCACCCCTAACTCCATGGAATGCTTAATTTCATAACTTTTGCAGAAATCATCACCATCCAATAAAGGTAGTATATCATTATCTAGGAAAGCTTCTGTGAAATCTACGCTGTCTACTTCTGCTCGATACACAGTAGGGTGGTAGATATACAGTACATCGTCGTGATCTACCTGTACATAGCGCTTTGTTTCAATTAAGGTTTCTAAACGGTCTACAATCACATCGATATACTCATCACCTAATAGATTCGACAACTGTACCATCAATTCCTCTATGGGCATACAAGAATGCCCTGAAGATCCGATCTGTTCCATAGTAAAGCGAATACCCGCATCGATGCGCTTTGGATTGTCAAAGGGAAAGCCTAATTCCTCTGCAAAATGATCCACTACAGAAAAAGGCAAGTTTATATCAACTGTCAATAGGTAATAAGGATTATCTTGCAGCATTTCAATGCTTTTAGCACCGTACACTTCGTAAAGTTGACGACTCCAACGATTACTCATATTGTATTTAGCAAAAAAATCATTAATTTCCTGCAAGACTCCTTCACCTAACAAAACCTTATACAGTTCTTGCTTTGTTCTAAGGGATATATTAGGAACTTCTAATAATTCTATAGGATTTTCGTTTTTCAGAATTTCTAGAATAGAAATTCCAAAATAGTTCAGCATCTTATCTAATGATTTAGGCCCTAACCCTTTCACACTAAGACTTTCTAAATACCGTCTAGCACCTGCTAAGGTATCTGGCATCACACGTTGTATGCTTTGGACAGCAATCTGTTTGCCATATCTTTTATGGATGACAAACTTACCTTTAATTTCCACCTCTTCCCCTACTTTGGGAGGGGCTATATTTCCCGTACAAGTATGAGTATCTTCCTGATAATCCCGCACGATAAATATACAGTAATCTTCTTGAGGGGACTTATATATGACACGGTATACCGTTCCTAATACCGTTATCATAGAGATGCATTGGGCAATGCAGAAATAACAGCTTGTACCACATCTGCTACATTGCTAATATTTTCAATTTTAATGTGACTCACACGTTCATAAATTGGTTGACGCTCTTCGTATAAGCGGAAAATATATTCAATACTTTCTTTCAATAATGGGCGAATTTCCATATCTAAATCATCAAGGATTTGTTTTACATCTCGTTGAATCAGTACCACATAACCAGATTCACGCATCAGTTCAGCTGTGGCATCACACAATACCGTACCACCACCTGTAGCAATGACACTGGCATTTTTTTTGCTCACCAAATCTTGAATTATATTAAGTTCTAATTGGTGGAATTCTTCTTCTCCATCATGAATAATAATATTTTGAATAGATTTTCCTGTACGCTCTTGGATTTCTGTATCCACATCAAAGAACTCTAAGCCTAATGCCTGTGCTAATGCTTTACCAATCGTTGTTTTACCTGCTCCAGGCATACCAATTAAGAAAATATGTTGATGAATATGGTTCTTTTCATACTCTTTAGAAATACGAATTACCTCATTCATAAACTCTTTTGCATAATCCGCTAATTCAGGGTTTTCCAATGCTTGAACAGCCGATGCAAGGATTTCTTGCTCTCTTTGTACATCATGAATTTTCATCTGATGCTCTTCTTTATATTTTGCAATATCTACCACAATACTCAAACGTTCTTCAAATAGGCGAATCATTTCTTTATTAATAGCATCAATTTTTTGACGATTTTCTTGTAATTTCATAGATATACTCCTTAGAATTTTTTATAGATAGTACTATGTAAATGCTTTAATGCAAAGGTCTTATCATCTTCCATTTGATCGATAAGGGCTTGCAGGGAATCAAACTTTACTTCTCCTCGGATAAAAGCAAGAAATTCTACCGTAGCCACTTCTCCGTATACATCATCAGAAAAATCAAATAAATGGGTTTCAAAACGATGATATTGATTCGTAAAAGTCGGATTATCGCCCATATTACCTACTGCACCATACCATTTGCCACCAATATATACTTGGTTTACATACACACCATCAGCTGGCGCTGCCATAGTATCTGGGAAATGAAAGTTTAACGTAGGAAACCCCAAAGTGCGCCCCCGTTGATCCCCTTTTACTACTGTGCCCGTAAATCGGTAAGGTCTACCTAGCATGGTATTAGCTAATTCAATATCACCACGTAAAATACTACTACGTATGGCAGTGCTCGATATAGGGGCATCAATCCAATCATAACGTACCAATTCTTGATCATGGACTTCAATAGACGGATATAACTGACGAATTAACTGAGAATTACCTAACCCTTTATATCCAAAATTAAAGTTTGCACCTACTACTATTTTCAGTACATCACGATGAGCACATAAACTATGAATAAAATCTTCCCCTGACTGCGCTACTAATTCTTGAGTCATAGGAAGCTCCAATATATAATCAACACCCATAGCCTGTAACATATCATATCGTTCTTCTCGTTGTAACAAACGAGGTGGAATTTGTTTCGGTTGTAATATAGTAAATGGATGGGCATCGAAGGTAACAATCACAGAAACTCCATGACATGCCTTAGCGCTGTCACAGACTTCCTTAATGATTGATTGATGACCTAAATGCAGTCCATCAAAGGTTCCCATTCCATATACAATGGGTTCCTGTATCGTATCTAACTCTGATATCGTATATAAAATATTCATATTGATCCTTATCTTTTGAAATATGAAATAGAACTTTTATTTCGTTTACTCTTTATTATAACACAACCGAAGACTATAGAAAGTGTATACATGTATTTCTCTAAAAGAAATACAATATCACCATATACAGTTTTATTTGTAATATCCTATTCAGTATAATACACGCTATATAAGATGCTTTTCTATCAAATAGTATACACAAGAAAATGGTCAGGTCCCCATGAGGGTCCTAACCATTTCTATACTTACATCATATGTATATATTTTTTCTACCTTTAAAGTATCATCCAGTCGTCGCAAGATACTCATAAATCCATTCGCATCATAGGCTCTCACTAATGTATCTACTGGGATTTCATCTAACGACACACAGAAAGTTCCATGCGGTTTGACTGTATGGATTGGAACTTGTTTCCCTTGCACTAAGCGTGTTCGATTAATATCATTGATATACACCGCTGGCAAGTGCATTAGCAAAGTATCTACTGGCTGTACAGCTTGTTCCACCAGCGTTTCTAGTTCTTCGATGGTCACAGACTGTTCAATATTACATTGTCCTACCACGGTACGGCATAGTTGTGTCATCATACCACACATTCCAAGTTGCTGGCATATATCTCGTAACAAAGCGCGCACATAGGTGCCCGCAGAACACCGTACACGAATGGTAAAGAATGGAAATGCATAGGCTAGTAACTCGATGTCATAGATTTGAATCAACCGAGATGGCAATTCAAATTCCATCCCTGCACGGGCTAAATCATAAGCACGTTGCCCATTGATTTTGATAGCAGAATACTTAGATGGTCGTTGCTCAATCGAACCTTGGAAGGACCGCACCACTTGTTCTAGTTCGTCCCAACTAGGAGGCTCAGAGATATCCATAGTCCGCAGCACATTCCCTGTGCTATCTTCTGTATCTGTTTCAACGCCAAATTTGCATTCCGCCACATAGGTTTTACCGATGGACTCTGTGTATTCGATGGCACGAGTGGCTTTTCCGACAAAGATAGGTAGCACTCCATACGCCAATGGATCCAATGTCCCACTATGACCGATACGGCGCTCTTTCAAAATTCGTCGACAAATACCGATTGCATCATGGCTCGTGATGCCTGGTGGCTTGATTAAAGAAATAACACCATCCATTAATCAATCACCGCTAAGATTTGTTCCAATGCTTTGTGGATAGGACTTTCGATAGAGCAGCCAGCTGCTCGAATATGCCCACCACCGCCAAAGTGACTAGCAATTTGATTTGCATCTCGCACTTTGGAGCGAATGCTAGCACGAGTTACCGTCTCTGTTTTCGCTTTTAAAACGATAGCTACATCCACACCTTTGATGTTTCGAATCATGTCCACAAATCCATCGGTATCATCCTCAATGCGCTCCATCAGCGGTAATGTCAAGCACATGGATACCACTTGCCCTTCATGATGAAAGGACACATTATCTAAGATCTGTTTCATCACCTCGATACGACCTGGTTCTACCATTTCTATGGCTTCAGAAATCACATGTGGCTGTGCACCTGCTTGTAAACATAGACCTGCCATCTCCATCGTATGTGCTGTTGTATTAGAGAATTTAAAGAACCCTGTATCTGTAGCCATAGCCATGTACAAAGCTTGTCCCATCGATTGAGTGATTTCCCAATTCCATATCTTACATAGGTACGCCACCGTTTCTCCAGTAGAAGAAAAATCAGGACGTAAATATAAGCCGTCTGCAAATTCTGTATTAGAAATATGATGGTCTATATTAAAAGTAGGTGCACTCACTCGTACACCTACTTCTCCAATTCGTTCAAATGTGCTAGCGTCCAAAATAAGTAGCATATCCGATGTATAACCGGTTTCTAAACTTTCAATAGGCTCAATCTTAGAGCATAGTGGAAGAAAAGAAAACTTTTCAGGAATCACATCATCTACTACCATGCGAACTGTTTTCCCTTGGGCTACCAAGGCTTCATACATAGCGAGCATGGAACCAATAGCATCTCCATCAGGACTAACATGAACGGTAAGAAGAATGGAATGGGCTGTATCAATCGATGTTTTTAGTTGATCAATACTAATTTTTGCCATTATTGTTCCTCTTGTTTAATAGAATTTAATAATCCTTCGATGTGCATACTGTAATCTAAGGATGTATCTGCATCAAAGGCAATACTAGGAATATGGCGCAATTGAAGCACCTTTCCTAGTTCAGAGCGGAAGTAGCCAGCGCTTCTACGCAAAGTCTCTAAAGACTGTTGTTTCTCCGCCTCACTACCGAATAAGCTTACATAAATCGTAGCTTCTCGCAAATCGCCAGTAACACGTACATCGGTAACAGTAACAAATCCAATACGAGGGTCTTTCAACCCACGCAGTAAGATTTGACTTGCTTCTTGTTTAATAAACTCTTGTAATTTTCGTACACGAACTTCGCTCATGGATACCTCCTATAATTCTGGGGCAATTTCTTCCATTTTGTACGCTTCGATAACGTCGCCTTCTTTCACATCACGGTAACGTTCTAGGGAAATACCACACTCAAAGCTGGTAGCTACTTCTTTCACTTCATCTTTGAAACGGCGTAAGGAATCGATATGCCCTTCATGGATAACGATACCATCACGGATTAAGCGAATTTCAGAGTTATTCGTGATTTTACCTTCTGTTACATAGGAACCCGCAACGATAGCTTTCGGCGTAGAAATTACTTGACGAACTTCTGCACGGCCTAAGATAACTTCTTTAAATTCAGGAGTTAACATACCACGCATAGCGGCTTCGATTTCATTGATCGCATCGTAGATGACACGGTATGTACGAAGGTCAACACTTTCTTTTTCTGCTTCTTTACGTACATTTGCATCTGGACGCACGTTAAAGCCGATAATAATCGCACCCGATGCAGAGGCTAACATCACATCAGATTCGTTGATGGCACCTACTGCACTGTGGATAATGTTGATGCGTACTTCTGGGTTTTTAATGCCCTCTAAGGATTGACGTAACGCTTCTACAGAACCTTGTACGTCACCTTTGATAATAATATTTAAGTCTTTCAATTCCCCTTGTTGCATTTGGTTGAACAAATCATCAAGAGTGACTTTTGTTTTCGCATTCATTTCAGTAATGCGTTGTTTTTCAATACGTTTTTCTGCAATAGAACGAGCTTCGTTGTCATCTACAGCGAATATCACTTCACCAGCTTGTGGTACATCAGATAAACCTAAGATTTCCACAGGCATAGATGGGCGAGCCACTTTTACTTTTTCTCCACGTTCATTCGTCATAGCACGTACTTTACCGTAGGCTACGCCGGCAAGGATCGTTTCCCCTACACGTAAGGAACCTTTTTGTACCAATACTGTACATACAGGACCACGGCCTTTATCCAATTGGGCTTCGATAACGATACCTTGTGCCTTACGGTTAGGGTTCGCTTTCAATTCTTGTACTTCTGCTACCAACAAGATAGTTTCCAATAGATCTTCAATACCTTGACGTTGTTTTGCAGATACAGGAACCATGATAGTATCACCGCCCCATTCTTCTGGTAACAAACCATGTTCAGACAATTGTTGTTTTACATGGTCAGGATTAGCTCCTGGTTTATCCATTTTATTGATGGCTACGATAATTGGCACCTCTGCAGATTTAGCATGGTTGATAGCCTCAATAGTTTGTGGCATAACACCATCATCAGCAGCTACGACAAGGACTGCGATATCCGTGGACTGAGCACCACGCAAACGCATCGCTGTGAAAGCTTCATGGCCTGGTGTATCAAGGAATGTAATTTTATTACCTTCATAGCGAACTTGGTAGGCACCGATATGCTGCGTAATACCACCTGCTTCAGAAGCTGTTACATTGGTAGAACGAATCACGTCCAACAAAGATGTTTTACCATGGTCAACGTGACCCATGATGGTAACAACTGGTGGACGAGCTTGTAAGCTTTCTGGGCTATCCTCGATTTCGATGATTTCTGTAGGATCTTGTTCAGGTTCTACTTCTACCACTTCCACGCCGAAATCTTCTGCTAATACCATAGCAGTTTCCACATCAATTTCTTGGTTGATGGTAGCCATAACACCTAACATCATCAATTTTTTGATGATTTCAGATACTTCACGACCCATTTTTTCAGCCAATTCTTTAACAGTTAATGGCCCAGACAGTTCGATAGACGTAGCAATCGCTGCTTCAGCCTTACGACGTTCTTCTTCTTTTTGTTTGATGTGTTGCTCATTACGTTGCTTAACCTTATTTTTATTTTTTTGCAACGCAGAAGATACTAAGGATTGAGTACGTTCGCCTTTTTTGCCTTTTTTATCTTTTTTATTGCGACGCTCGCTACGATTTTCATTGCGATGTTCAGATTCAAAACGACGATTTTCTTTTTGACGATCTACTTCACGACTCGCTTGACGATCACGACCTTCTGTTTTCACAGTAAGAGCTGGATCCACTTGTGGAATCTCTAAGCGGCGTTCACGACGTTGTCCATCATTGCGACGATCATTATTACGATCATTATTACGGTCGTTACTACGATTGTTGTTGCGATCATGATTGCGGTCATTATTGCGGTCGAATCTGCCACCGTTGTTAGGACGATTACCACCATTGCGATTGTCTTGACGTTGATCATTGCGACCTTCTGGACGACGACCATCACGGCTTTGACCATTTCGTTGGTTAGAACGATTGTCTCCACGGTCATTTCTATCATTGCGATGATCTCGTTGACCATTATTTTTACCATCACGATTGAATGGGCGGTCACGCTTTTCACCACGGTCATTACGGTCTCCACGATCGTTACGATCATTGCGATTATTTCTATCTTGTTTAGGTCCACGTCTTTCGCCATCTTCATTGCGACGGTATTCGTGTACTTTCTTTTGCGGTGCTTGTTGAGTTGCTTTTGGTGCTTCACTTTGTGCTTGTTTAGCGCCACCAGCTAACGATTGTTTAATCATAGATACTTGTGAATCCTCCACTGTACTCATATGGCTTTTCACTTCTACATTGTGCTTTTTTAAAGCATCAATCACTACTTTATTTTCTACACCTAGGTCTTTTGCTACTTCATATACTCTTTTTTTGGACATCAACATTCCCCCTCTACTGATTCTTATCTATTTCAGCTAGCAAGGATTTAGCAAATCCAGCATCATTTACTAATATAACTGCTCGCATTTCTTTTCCCAATGCTCTACCTAGTTCCTCTTTGGTCCCTACTAAACGAAGGGGCACCTGATGAGACTCGGCTAAGTGCATATATTTTTTAGCATTATTCTGCGCACAATCTTCTGCCATAATCAACAGTGGATAGGCTTGCCGCTTCATGGACCGTTCCACTACAAAATCGCCTGATAATAAGCGACCTGCTCGCTGTGCTAATCCTAATATATTCAACACTTTTTCTTTATTCATGGGATATTTGTTCCTTTAAAGATTCATAAATTTCTTGTGAAACTTTATGTTTTAGCGAACGCTCTAATCGTTTGGCTTTATACGCCATGTCTAGGCATTCTACTTTCATTTCCATATATGCTCCCCGTCCAGGGGCTTTACCTGTGGGGTCAATAGAAATCTCTCCCGTTGGACTCAACACAACACGTGTTAACTCTTTCTTGGGAAGAAGTTCTCCACATCCCACACATACTCGCATAGGCTGAGACTTCTGTTTCATATTAGTCTTCATCTCCAAAAGCATCCAAGGAAATCATATCATCAGATTCCACATATTCACCGGCTTCAGCGGCTTGTGTTTCACTTTTAATATCAATTTTCCAGTTTGTTAATTTCGCCGCTAAACGGGCATTTTGACCTGCTTTACCGATCGCTAATGAAAGTTGGTAATCTGGCACCACAACAGAAGATGTTTTTTCTTCATCACGAGCTACTACGCTTACCACTTTCGCTGGACTTAAGGCATTGGCAATATACACCGCTGGATCTTCATCCCATTTCACAATATCAATTTTTTCGCCATTTAGCTCATCCACGATATTTTGTACACGTTGTCCTTTAGGACCAACACACGCACCTACTGCATCCACTTCTTCCTCGCGAGATACAACAGCAATTTTAGAACGCATACCTGGTTCACGAGCTACCGATTTTAATTCCACTGTACCTTCTGCAATTTCTGGCACTTCTAGTTCAAACAAGCGTTTTAATAAACCAGGATGTGTACGGGAAATCATAATTTGAGGACCTTTTGTGGTCTTTTTCACTTCCACAATGTAGCATTTAATACGATCTCCCACAGCATAGCTTTCACTAGGAATTTGCTCAGATACAGGTAAAATCGCCTCAGTTTTTCCTAGATTAATGAATACATTTCGACCCTCAATACGTTCCACCAAACCAGTCAAAATATCACCTTCACGGCTGGAATATTCATCATAGACAATGTTGCGTTCTGCTTCTTTCAAGCGTTGAATCAACAATTGTTTTGCCGTATGGGCTGCACTACGACCGAAGTTTTTTGGCGTCACATCCACTTCGATAATATCGCCGATTTCCATACGTTTATCCAATTGACGAGCATCTACTAACGCAATTTCTACTTCTTCATTTTCAGGTGTATCCACTACTGTTTTCTTAGCCAACACTTTATAATCACCTGTTTCACGATTGAAATAAATATATGCCTCTTGATTTGCTCCCACCTCTTTACGATAGGCTTGTAATAATGCCACTTCAAGAGAATCAAAAATAATCTCTGGTGCCACCCCTTTTTGTTTAGTAACTGCTAATACCGCTTGTACTAATTCTTGACTCACTGGTTTCCTCCCTTAAAAATCTAAATGTAAACGAATTTGTGCAATAGCTGCACGTTCTAGATCAATACGTTCTTCTTGCACCTGAATCGTGATGACTTCATCAGAATAGCCTTGCAAAGATCCTGTGTATTGCTTTTTACCATCAATAGGTTTAAACAATTGAATATCCACATCACGTCCATGGTAGCGAATGAAATCTTTTTCTTTTTTCAACACTCGATCCAATCCCGGAGAAGATACTTCTAACAAGTAATTTTCTTTGATTGGGTCTTTTGCATCCAATACTTCGCTTAATTTTTCACTCACCATTTGGCAGTCATCTAAGTCGATGCCCCCCTCTTTGTCTAAAAATACACGCAAGTACCATTCCCGCTCATGCACGTACTCCACATCTACAAGCTCTAACTCCGTAGACTCTATAATCGTTTCTACTACTTCGGACACAAATTCCTCTACGGCGTCACGTTTCATCTTATCCCCTCCCTGCATTAGTATAAGAGAAAGAGTGAGCCGCAGCTCACTCTTTTAATAGATTCTATAAAAGTTACTTCTAGTATACCACAACTGACTAAAAATAGCTACAGTAAACCATTACGTTTTAAGGCATCTTCCCACTCTTGTTCTTTGAATCCTACAAGCACTGTATCTTCTAAGACCAAAATAGGACGTTTCACCAACATACCATTCGTTGCTAATAAGGCTAACTTCTCATCCTCTGTCATAGTTGGTAATTTATCTTTAATACCTTCTCCACGATAAATTTGACCAGATGTATTAAAGAAGGCTTTAATATCTGCTTTCTTGCTTTTTGGATACCATACACCTAATTCTTCTGCTGTTGGGTTTTCTTCTTTAATATCACGATGGGTATAGTGAATACCATGATCATCTAAATATTTTTTTGCTCGTTTGCAAGTCGTACATTTTGGATATTCAATATATAACATTTCTCTGTTCCTCCAATTACTATATTTCACCATTAGAAAATTTTTCTTTTAATACCTGTAATAAAACTTCTGTCATTTCGCTAGCCGCAAAGACATACTCTTTTAATTTACCTCGTTCTTCTGCCACTTTCATAGCAGCTACTTCAAAGGGATCTAACACCACAGATAAGACTGGAGTTTGTGCTTGTTCTAGATCTTCCGTCAAGTACCCCGAAATACTTTCACCTTCCGCAGGATCAAATCGCTCTACTTTTACGATAGGGCAATATTCATACATCAATTTACGCAAAGTCATCATAAAGTATGCCTTATCCTCAATGAATTGCGCTGCTTCATCTTTAGTCATGCTAAAAATATCTACTTTCACACGTTCCATTTCACCATGTGTTGTCATAGGATTATTCCCCTTTCGCCGCTAAGAACGCTAAATAACAACGTTTTGCTTCGTAAATATCGGCTTTGCTCGTCACCTCCCAAGGAGAGTGCATGCTGAGCACAGCCACGCCGCAGTCGATCACATCCATACCATACAGAGCCATAATATAGGCAATCGTACCGCCACCGCCAAGATCTACACGGCCTAATTCAGCTGTTTGGTAGGAAATATTATCTTGATCCATCAAATGGCGAATACGAGCCATGTATTCTGCATTAGCATCATTGGAGCCACTTTTACCACGAGAACCGGTAAATTTATTAAATACCACGCCACGACCTAAGAAAGCAGCATTTTTCTTTTCAAAGGCACTCGCATAGAGTGGATCAAAACCAGCACTTACATCAGAAGATAACATATGGCTATTGGATAAAGTTCGTCGTACTGCTAATGGTGAGGTATGACCCATGGCTTCCAATACTTCTGCCATGAAGTTCTCAAAGAAACGAGATTGCATACCTGTTGCACCAACAGAACCAATCTCTTCTTTATCTACCAATAAAGTACAGGTAGTTCGGCTCACATTCTCAGTTTCTAACATCGCTACTAAGGATGTATAAGCACATACACGGTCATCTTGTCCATAACCGATGATCATAGAACGGTCGAACCCTAACTCTCTCGCTGCACCAGCTGGTACAATTTCAAGTTCTGCGGATAAGAAATCTTCTTCTTCAAAGTCATATTGTTCTTGTAGTACTTGCAATACATAGGCTTTTACACCATCTTTTAATTCCCCTTTCACAGGGCGGCTACCAATAAGAAGATCTAATTGTTCTCCTTCTACCACTTTGGCAGCCTTTTTCTCCATTTGTTCCTGTCCCAAATGTGGCAATAAGTCTGTTACGCAAAATACTGGGTCTGTTGGGTTTTCACCGATGGCAAGATTGATGACAGTACCATCGCGTTTTACCACTACCCCATGGATAGCTAGCGGCATTGTTACCCATTGGTATTTTTTGATACCCCCATAATAATGTGTATCTAATAAAGCTAAATCACTATCCACATAAAATGGGTTTTGCTTCACATCTAACCGAGGAGAATCAATATGAGCACCTAAGATATTCATCCCCTGTTCAATCGGCTCTGTACCTATGTTCACCATAGCTACCGCTTTTTTCATGTGCACATAATAGACCTTATCTCCTGCTTTCAGCGTAGCACCTTCTTTGATAACACTGTCCATATTGCGATATCCCGCTGCTTCTGCAGCCTCCACAATTTGGTCTACACATTCACGCTCTGTTTTACCATGATCTAGAAAATGGCGATACTTCGTTGCTAAAGTATCAATCTCTTGTAATTGTTCTTCTGTATATTCATGCCAAGCATTTCTACGTTCCATACTTAGCTCCTTTCTTTTCAAATTATACTATTTATTTTTTACGCGCATATAATTCACGTAATCCTTTAGGTGCATTGGTGACCATTTTGGAAACATAATAGCGTTTTCCTAAATGCTTGCTAATAGATTTTCCTACATACCAGTGGACCCCAAAGGTGCCATGTTCCTTGCAAGATCCCATCGATAAAAAGCGATGTTTTACAACTCCCACGATAGGGTCTAACTGCAAAGGCTCCTTACAAACAGGGCATGCAGTTTTCGCCCGATTGCTTTGCCGGAATATACGTGGCATGGTCACAATGGACTCAAATATTTTATGTTCATGCCGTGAAAGCCCATAAAAACACCGTTGTTTTCCTTGTTTTTCTCTCTTCTTTTGTAACGCTTCTAAAAATGGAAATCGTTGGCATACCATGGCTGTACAAATAGCATCATGCAGGCCATTATGAGCTTGTAAATTCGGCGCTTGCACTTGCATCTCATCCATCGCTTTTTGCAATGCATATTGTTGACTACAATCGTGCATCGTTTTTGCATATAAAGATTGCGCATCAAACCAAGGTACTTCTTGATGTACATGAACCTTATGACAAAATGCATTGTCCATCAGCATGTTGATATCATCGGGTCCCCAAGACACCAATATACCATCGGAGCCAACAAAACGTAAAAACTTTTCGCACCCACGTCGGAAAGATACCCCTTCTTTACGCAATTTATCCATAGTAATATGGGTCAACTTCTCCACCGAATGATGCATAATAGGTAGAAATTTAGGAGTAATAAATACTTCAAATTGGTCTACAATTTGCAGACTTTCATCTAGTTTTACAGCACCTATTTGTATAATTTCACCAATGAATGGAAATCCTGAGCGCCGTATCATATTTGGTTCTAATGTATAGGGCTGGTTCCATTCCAAGTCAAATACAATATAGTGCATCCTTACTTCATACCCTTTCTCTCTAACATCGTCCGTATGCCTGCTAATACAGATTCCTCAGAAATAACAGACAAACCTTTGTAGTTGCCCTCTTTTAAAACCTGTTTCATATTTTTATTCACATCGTAATGTTCCATAGATTCTAAGACTACAGCCTTCTCTGTGAAAGGCCCATACAAGGCTGGATTCGATGGTCCATAGAGCGCTACAATCGGCACCCCTTGACTAACCCCTACATGCATAGGACCTGAGTCATTTGTAACCAAACAATCACATCGTTTCATGGCTGAGGCCAATTCTCCAATACTAAACTGCCCCGTTCCCTTAATGGCAGGTTCCGTCATCGTATCTAGTACATCCTGTACCATCTCTTCATCCATAGGTCCACCAAAGAATACTATTTTATATCCTTCTTTTGCTAAGGTATCTGCAATATGAGCAAATCGTTCCTTGGGCCAACGTTTTTCTGGTACAGCACTACCAATATTGAACCCTATGAGGCAATCCGTTTCCATCACTCCGTGAGAGGCATAAAATGCTTGCACCTTTTCATCCCACTCAGGACTAGTAAAGATTTCTAGCCCTTCATGTTCTATCACATATCCTAACTGCTCTAGCACATTCATATACATCTGGGCAGCATGCACCGTTTTACGGTTCAATCGCGTTACCTTCGTCATAAACGGACGGAACAAAAAGTGACTCATCCCAGTGGTTACCTTAGCTTTCAATTTCCAAGCTAAATAGGACGTCCGTTCATTAGGATGCAAGTTGATCACAACATCCACAGACCCTTGACTGCGAATCTCTTTGGCAATTTGATTCAATCCACCAATACTATTATGGACGCCCTTTTTATCCACTTCTACTAGAGCATCAATATAAGGATTATGACGATATACATCTGCCAACTTTTTATCAATCACATAGGTAATATGGCTGTGAGGCGCCAACTTTCTAAGAGCATGGATAAACGGTGTGGTCAGCACCACATCGCCTAAATGCATCAAAAAGGTTACCACTATCCGCTTTCCATCTAACTCTATCATAAATTCCTCATTTCTTTCACTGTATCAAATACAGTGTCCACCGTAATCTGTGCCATACATTCCAAATCTTCCACCAATGGTCTCTCTAAGGTCGCCCGTGATGTAGGTGAAACAATAATATGAATATGATCGCCCCCATAAGGACCTGTCCGTTCTGGGCAAGTAGTCCCAAACAAAGCAATCAATGGTACTTTTAAAGCATTAGCAATATGCAAAGGCCCCGTATCGGCACTGATGTACAAAGTACTGTGACGAATAACCTCAATGAGTTCTTTCAAATTCGTGTCACCAATGAGATTCACCACATTGTCACTGCCGACGCCGTCCACAATGGCACGACCTTTGTCCGCATCCTCTTGGGCACCAATGAGCACTACTGTCTCACCTGCTGCCACCAATCGCTTGCCAAGGTCTACAAAATGAGAAATAGGCCATTCCTTCACTGCCCAACGCGCCCCTGGAGCCATGACAATATAGGGATTTTCAATGAAAGCCCCTCTAGCATTTAACTTCTGTGTCACCGCAGTTTCTGCCTCTGTGAAAGTCGGCAATGGGAACACGATATCATCTACATCACAACCCAAGGCACGAGCCGTATCTAAATAGCGCTCGATAACGTGATCCATTTTGTGATCACCTACTATCGCTGTATTCACAAGCCAACTTCCCTCACGAAGTTCCCAATAAGCATAACGTTTCTTCGCACCACTAAGACCAGCCACAATGGCACTTTTCGCAATGGATTGTAGATCTAAGGAAATATCAAAGTTTTTTTCATGTAGTAACTTCCATAATTGTTTCCAATAGGAAAGCCGCTTTAATTGTCTCTTATCTATGATGATGATTTCATCCACCCAAGGTTTGGGAGGGATAACATCCTTAAACTGTTCATGAACAGCCCATGCAATATGCGCCTTCGGATATTGTTGACGCAACGCATACAGCGTTGGTAAGGCATGAATAATATCGCCTAGAGAACTCATTTTAATGATTAAAATTCGTACATCTTCTTTCATACTCCAGCCCTTTCACTTACCACTATCTATACTATATTAGTATACCATAAGATATGCTGAAAAAGGAAAAAATGACGCTCTTCCCTAGGTTTTTCAGAAAATTATTTTTATTCACAAAAAACAGGATAAGTTTATAACCTATCCTGTTGCTCACTCTGTATCTAAATCTTCTTATATACTATTTTCTAAGTTTTGTGCCCTTCACGCACTCTAAGCTTTCTTGCTTAGCCATAATTTTTCTATTCCTAATCCAATTGCCACACTTAAAGCAATAGCGCAGATTTCAAAGATGGACGGTGTAATATATACTAATGGGCTACCTGTAAACGCTGGCAATGCTTTTCCTGCCCAGACTTTCACAATGTCTGGAATGTATCCACCAAATAGGATATGTGCATTGGTTGCCACCCACCACACTGCCATGACTACGATGGCAGTCACACGAGGCCACAATGCTGTGCGACGTGGATATAAGTATAGGACCATACTACCAATAGTAGTAAGTATCATGAGCACGACCCCGATATATAGGCTAGCAATGAGTCCTGCAAAGCCCTGTGCATCTAACGATGCTTGAATAATGGGATCTTCTAGGTTTAGATACATAACGTCGCCTAAAAATAGCATTGGCAATGGCAACGCATAGGTAGAAATGTTCAACACTGTATCGATAAAGTAATGACGTTCTTTTCGTGCCATCCAGCAATCTAATAGTTTTGCTGTACCGATCATAAGTGCTACCACAACTAACATAGTCAATACCCAAACTAGCATCACATACATAGGTTCTTTTGGCAAGGTAAAAGGCAACACACCATTACCAAAGAAAAAGAATAGATTCCACCAAAGCCAAGAATACGTATAATGGCCTTTCCCTAAATGAAAGTCAAATTGTCCCGCCAGTCTTGGCACCGCTTTCAGACCCAAAGGGATCCCCAAAGAGGCAATGACGAACATAATAATGCTAGATGTGTCGAACTGCCCTAAGCTAAATACCAAGCTGAGCGGAATAATCCAGAGCATGGACCAACTATAAAATTTTATATAACTTCTCATATTACACCTCTGTATTCTTTCCACCTGCTAATGCCAATACTAAGGACAAGGTCACTTGGCAATACATGATGATGGCAAACACCACATCACGACCGATAGTCGATAAGTTCCACAACCAAGATAAGTCTAAATTGTTGAACACCAAGAATGTACCACCTTGCACTAATGCCCAAGCTAATACGTATACACAAATCGGTATTCTGCGAGCCTTAGGACCAAATCCACTTTCACTAGAACACAAGTAAAAGATAGGAATGAACAGGGATAATACTCCATAGCTCACCCCTGCCACCATGGCGCTCATCCCCGTATGAATCGTATAGGCTCCTAGAGGAATTAATATAAAAAATATACTCATATACATCGTGCGTTGCACTACATCTTGTATGGTTGACATATAATTTCCTTTCTACAACAAATTATCTCTTCCTATAGTATAACAAACATCGGCCATCTTATAAATACATAGGCATTTCAATTTTACAAACAAAAAAGCACCCTTACGGATGCTTTTTGTATGTTATGCTACAACTGCTTCTACTTCGATGCAGTCATCGTTTGTTGTTTTAGGTTTTTCCAATAATGGAGTCATGCTATACATACCCACACCTAGTGTGAACAAGTTGTGAATCCATGCAGTGGAGCTAGGAGGCATTACACCTAACACGCCCAATCCTACAAGACCACCATTCACTCCTACGATGGAGTTATAGTTAATTTTAATACGATCCATTAATTTCATGGAAATACGACGTAAGTCAACAATAGCAGTCAAGTTATCACTGGACACTGTGACATTGGCAATTTTTTGTGCAATTGGTGCACCTTCATTCATACCAATCCCTACATGTGCTTCAGATAACGCCAAGGAATCGTTGATACCGTCCCCTACCATCATCACTGTGTAGCCTTCTTCTTTTGCTTTACGCACGTAATCAGCTTTGTCAGTTGGCATAACTTCTGCGTGAACTTCGTCAATACCAATTTCCGCTGCAACGCGTTCTGCATTTTTACGGCTATCGCCAGTCATCATAACGATTTTCTTCACACCTAACTCATGAAGTTCGCGGATAACAGTTTTCGCTTCTTCACGCACTGGGTCTTTAATACAAATAACCGCAGATAGGACGTTAGAAATCGCTAAGTATAGATAGGAACAACCTTCTGGAAGATTTTCAAATTTAGCTTCTTCTCCAGCTGGAATTGTTGTTTTTTCATCTTCAAAAATGAAGTGATGGCTACCGATACGCACTTTGCGGTTACCCACTTTGGATGCAATGCCATGTGCCACAACATATTCTACTTTGGAATGCATTTCTTTATGTGGTAAATGATGATCTTGCGCCGCTGTCACTACTGCTTTCGCCATGGAATGAGGGAAATGCTCTTCCAAGCAAGCTGCTAATGTCAACATATCATCTGCATCATTACCATTAAAAGGAATGATTTCTTGGAATACAGGTTCTGCTTTTGTTAAGGTACCTGTTTTATCGAAAACGATCATATCTGCTTCTGCAATGCGTTCCAAGAATTTACCACCTTTAACAGTGATACCACGGTTACTTGCTTCTTGCATAGCGGATAACACTGCCAATGGAATGGACAATTTCAATGCGCAGGAGAAATCTACCATAACGAAAGATAAGGCTTTCATCAAATTGCGAGTTAAAGCAAAAGTAGCAAAAGCACCTAAGAAACTCACCGGTACCAATTTATCTGCCATACGGTATGCTTTTTGTTCCATACCAGATTTCATTTGTTCAGATTCTTCAATCAAGTTTACGATTTGTTCGAAACGAGTGTGTTTACATGTAGTGCGTACTTCAAAGGAACATTGACCTTCTTCTACAACAGTACCTGCATACACAGAAGTACCTGCATCACGACGAACTGGTTCAGGTTCCCCAGTCATGGAGCTTTCGTTCACAAGAACAACACCGTCTACAACTTGGCCGTCCAATGGCACTACTTCACCTTGACGAACTACTACGATATCGCCTACTTGTACGTCACCAATTGGTTTGCTCACTTCTACGCCATCTACTAGAACCCAAACTTTGTCTACGTTCAAAGACATGCTTTCCGCAAGGTTAAGCACGGATTTACGTAATGTCCATTCTTCCAAGATTTCGCCGATGCCTAATAAGTACATCACAGCGCCCGCTGTGGAGTAATCTTTTTGCAATAATGCGGCACCGATAGCTACGCCATCTAATACTTCTACGGTCAATTTGCGTTTCCACAATGTTTTGATAGCTGTACCGATGAACTTGATACCATCGAACCAAGACCATGCTGCTGCAATAGGTGCTGGTAACACGATTTTTTTACCGATATAAAGCAATGTTTTATCGATCATTTCTTCTTTGTAACGCTTGTTGACAAGGCGAGGTGAAAGTTCATGCAATGCTGGTGCATTGGCTAAATCCAAATCGTTAAGTCCGAATAAAGCAGCTTTCACCGCACTTTCATCACCAGTATGCTTGATGATGATGTCCCCAGAACGAGTGTAGAAGTTCGCTTTGGTAATGGCTTCACAGGCCATCAATGTATCTTCGATAAATTGAGCCTGTGCGTCATTAAACTTACGTCCCTCAATGCGTACATGAAGACGACGGGACAAGCGTTGCAACATTTTAAATTGCATCATGGATTATTTTCCTTCTGTTAATACTTCTTCATCACGAGTATCGTTGATTTCTTGTGCTTCAGCTAAAATGCTGTCTGTGGAAGCTTGTAATTTTTCAGTAGTTTTTAAGATGCTGTCTTTTGCACGAAGACCTGCTGCTACTACATTAGCGTATACTTTGCGAGCATCTTTGGAAGTTAATACTTTTACACCTACTGTGCCTAAAGCCAAACCAGCTGCGAATACATTAGCATCTCTTAAAGTTTCTTTTTTTACGTTGAACATTGTTAGTTCCTTTCTGTGAACTCTGTCACATTAATACATGATAATATAATAAAATTAATAATTATAAAGATAAGAGGGGCCCGTGTTATCGGAGTCCCTCTTACCAAACTTATGGTATCGAATCAGTTACTTTTCTACCTGTTCTTCGTGGCCACCACCGCAACCACAACCGCCACAACCAGCTCCAGAGTCTTTAGAGCCACCACAGCCGCATCCGCCGCCGTCATGTGTTGCGCTTTTATATACTCGGTATGCAACATAGAGAACAGCTAGTAAACCAATTGCATATACAATAACACTATCCATAGTATACACCATCTCTTTCTCATTTTCAAGTACTTTTTGAAAATTATTTTGCAAATACAACAAACCTCATAATATCAATGAATTTTTGAAATAAAACTTTTCTCAATCTCAATTATATTGTTTGTTTACTATCAATATTGATTAGCCCAAACCTAAAGCACGTCCTAAGTGAACTGCAATGTACGCACCCACCCAAGCTAGGATACTAGTGTAAGCAAATACGGCACCGAACCATTTCCAGGAGTCAGTTTCACGTTTTAATACAGCCATAGTCGCCAAGCATGGTAAGTATAACAAGGCAAATACCATCAAAGCTAAACCGATGGCTGGGTTGAAGTCTGGATCATTAGCCAAGAATTCTTCTAAGGATGTGGAGTCATCTTCACTTGCTTCGATCGCGTAAATAGTACCTAATGTACTTACCATTACTTCTTTCGCTGCTACTGCGGCTATTACGGCAATGTTTATACGCCAGTTAAATCCAAGTGGTTCCATTATAGGTTGAATAAAACGTCCTAATTCGGCTGCATAGGATTGTTCAATTTTTTCTTTACCTTGTTGAAGATCTAATTCTTTGATTTCATCTTCTTCTGCTTTATGGTTTGCATATAAAGCCCAAGCCACTGGATATAACTCTTCAGCTTTTAATTCTTCAAAGTATGCAGGTTCTTCTACAGCTTCTTCTTGAGTTGCTTCTTCTGCTGCTGTAGCTTCTTCCTCTTCAGCTGGCGGGTCATCTTTATGCTCTTCGTCTAAGGCAAGCATTTGACCTAAGATATCATTCGCCTCTGCTTGTTGTTCTTCTGTTACCAACATAGCATTCACTAAAATCTCATCTGCCATCTGAGCATGTGTCATTGTCACTTGTTCACGAGCTGCATCATAGTCTTGAGAGTATTCTACATCTTGTGGGAAGGATGTTAAGAACCAAATAAGGATGGATGATGCCAAGATGAATGTACCTGCTTTTTTAAGGTACATCACGGAACGTTCCCACATATGAATGCCTACAGAACGAAGTGTTGGCATATGGTATGGAGGCATTTCCATTACGAATGGTTCTGCTTCACCTTTAAATACATACGTACGAAGTACTTTTGCAGTTACAACAGCTACGACGATACCCAATGTATAGATACCTAACAAGATCGTTGGTGCATCTTCTGGTGGGAAGAATGCTGATGCTAATAATGTATATACTGGTAAACGAGCACTACAACTCATAAATGGAGATACTAAGATCGTAATCATACGGTCTCTTGGGTTGTCAAGGATACGAGCACCCATGATGGATGGCACGTTACAACCAAAGCCCAATAACATAGGGATGAAAGATTTACCATGTAAACCTACACCACGCATCACACGGTCGATAACGAATGCCGCACGAGCCATGTAACCAGTATCTTCTAAGAAGGAAATAGATACGAATAATAGAACGATGTGTGGGATAAAGCTAATAACAGCCCCTACACCACCGATGATACCATCGTTAAGCAGGGATTTTAACAAGCCGTCATCCATGTTAGCTCCGATAAAGTCTGTTAACAATTTGAATGCGTCTTCCAACCATCCTTTAGGATATTCCGCTATGTTGATAACTAAGTAGAACATAACCCACATGATGCATAAGAAGATAGGAATCCCTAACCAACGATTCGTTAAGATTTTATCGATGTTGTCGGATTTGGTATCTTTATGCTCAGGTACTACTTCTAGTACGCCGTTGAATACGTCTACTGCAAAACGGTGACGGTATTCTTGGAACACGATATCCATGTCTACAGATTTATTCAATTCTGTACGCAATGCTTCTGCTTTGCTCAACACGGCACCAGATTTGTCTAATTCTTGTACTTTTTCTAAGATATCTGTATCTTGTTCTAACAATTTGATAGCTACCCAACGATGTGGATAACGACCAGTGTCAAGTTTTGCTACTTCTGCTTCTAATTCTGCGATAGCTGGCTCTAATACTTCGCCATAGTTAACGCGAACATTAGGGATTTTGCGTTCTTTAGATACTTTCACGATGCCACGTAGCGCATCTTCTGTACCTTTATTAACACGGCCGATAGTTTCTACTACTGTGGAACCTGTTAATTCTTCTAATTTTTTATTATTGAACTTTAAACCCATTTCTTTTGCCACGTCTACCATGTTCAAAACAAGTAGCAATGGTTGTTCTAGTTCAATTAATTGTGCTGTTAAGTATAGGTTACGTTCTAGATTGGACGCATCTACTACATTGGCAATCAATTCTGGATTTTCATTGATGATAACGTTACGTGCTGCCAATTCATCGAGAGAACGTGCTGTTAAGGAGTATGTACCTGGTAAGTCGATGATTTCAATGTCATGACCATCAATTTTCGTCTCCCCAACTTTTTTCTCTACTGTAACACCTGCGTAGTTACCTACGTGTTGACGGGATCCCGTCATATTGTTAAAAATACTTGTTTTACCACAGTTAGGGTTACCCGCTAAAGCAACCTGAATCTTGGTATGTGTGTTGTCTGCCATCTTAGCAATTCTCCTTATTGGACTTCAATTTCGATCATTTGTGCTTCACTTACGCGTAGTGATAATTCGAAGTTTTTCACTTTGATTTCCACTGGGTCTGCTAATGGCGCATACTTCATAACGCGCACAGCCGTTCCTGGTACAACACCCATGTCCACCAAGCGATTCTTAATGTTGCCAAATCCATTGATAGCTACAACAGTACCAACTTCACCGGGCTTCATCTCGGATAATTTCTTAACCATAGTACACCTCCTACATACAAAACATAACAACCAAACCTATCATATATAATTATATGAGTAATACTTATATTATAGCACATTATAAAATATTATCAATAATGAATCTCGTTTTATTTTTATCGTTTTGTGAAATTATAAATCTATTTTTATCAAGTGCATTTTGTGCAAACAATCTATTTATCAAGAGTATATTAATCATGCCTTTTTATTATTCTCAATTTTTCTTTTTAATTAATAATGATATGTAAGGTATATATTTCTCATTATCTATAACTAAAAATGATTCTATAAATACTTATAAAGAATACCTATTTGGAGCTAATACCCTTTCCTTCACAACTAAACCATCTATTCCATGGCATTACATCACTATGTGAAAGAACTTTCACAGGTCCACCTAGCTAGAAATATGATATAATAATACTATTAAGTCATTTAGAAACGGAGATACATTATGAAATCATTTCAATCCTTAGGCATCGTGCCTGAACTGATACAAGCATTACAAAAGGTGGGCGTGAAAGAACCAACGCCGATCCAAGAAAAATCGATTCCCCTCATCTTCAAAGGACAAGATGTAATCGCCAAAGCCCAAACAGGGACAGGCAAAACGCTGGCATTCTTGTTACCACTATTGCAACGCATCCACGTAGATGTGCAACAGGAGCAAGCCCTTATCATCGCCCCTACACGTGAGTTAATCCAACAAATTGCAGAGGAAGCACGTCACTTAGGCGCTATCTTAGGAGTAGACGTATTACCCCTGATTGGAGGCAGAACGATCGAAGGCCAATTGCAAAAGCTAGGTCGCCGTCCTCATGTCATCATCGGTACACCTGGCCGTTTGCTGGATCACGTCAATCGTGGTACGTTACACTTGAACTCCATCCGCCGTGTTGTGTTGGACGAAGCGGACCAAATGCTTCATATGGGATTCTTACCAGATATAGAAAAGCTTATTAGTGGCACTAACGGTAAACGTCAACTATTAATGTTCTCTGCCACCATCCCTGACAAGATTCGTAATTTGGCAAAAGCCTATATGCAAAAACCGACGTCCGTCACTATCCAAGGGGAAAATATTACCCTCGATACGATTGAACAAAAAGTATACATGATGGAAGAACAGGACAAAGTGAATCGCCTTGTGGCGATGCTAGAAGCAGATAATCCATATCTAGCTATCGTATTCTGTAACACCAAAGAGGGAGCTATCAAACTCGCCTACGATTTAGCTCGCAAAGGTGTAGAGCTTGGTGAAATTCATGGAGATATGACACAGGGCCGTCGTACGCAAGTCTTGAAAGAATTTGCTAAAGGCAATCCCCCTATTTTAGTAGCTACCGACATTGCCGCTCGTGGTATCGATATTGAAGGTGTTAGCCACGTATACAACTTTGATGTACCGCACGACATGGATTACTACATCCATCGCATCGGCCGTACTGGTCGTGCTGGCTCCACTGGTGTTGCCGTAACCTTTGCTACGCCAGCTGAAGAAATTTGGGTACGCCGCATCGAACGATCCATCCAAGCTACTTTGACAAAATACACCAAGGATGGACAAGTGAAAACAAAAGGATCTGGCTTAGCTCCTAAGAAGGAAACTGCTAGCAAGAAACCTAAAATTAAAAGTACCTATCAAGCAACAAAAGCAAAAGCTCACAAAGCTCGTGGTCATAAAGGTGCCAACACACGGGTACGCCGTGCAAAATCTAGTGGCTCTAGCAATCGTGGTCGAGGTAAACGATAAGTTTCTGGTATCGATAGGCAGCTCTTCTAAGAGGGGTGTCCGTTGCTTAACAGTATATTACAAAAAAGGCTATAGCTAAACAGCCCCAATACAAGGGAGGGTAACAAAATAGCCTACATAAAAAATAGAGGAAAGTTGAACCAAAAGTATCTAACTTTCCTCTATTTTTTATATTCTAATCAGCAAAATGGCTCCCCTTTTATTGCTATCCCCACTATGCCGAGCACCTGTACTTACTTCCGATTTGCATAAATAGCAGGTTTCCCCTCTACGTCGGCACAAGTAGTTCTACAAGCTTGACCTTCGCTACATTTCCAAACTGGTTCAAGTTGTGATTCATACTGTATAAGGTATCCCTTTTTACATCGTGGGCATGTGTATTCCTTATGAGTATCATCCAATACTTTTCCATCCGACAATGGTATGGGAGGTATTATCTCTTCCCTAGGTCTTTGCGGCATCGACACTTTAGCCGTTGATGATGTGTTTCCCTCGGTAACTCTTGATTCCCTAGCTCCTGATACATTTTCCTTTGGTGATGATACATTTTCCGTGTATTTGCATGTTGGGAACCCAGAACATCCATAAAACTCTCCAAACTTTCCTTTCCGTAGGAGCAACTCCCCTGTTTTACACTTAGGACAAGATCGTCCTGTTTGTTGCGCTATGGAAGGGTTACGGTTCGGTCCCGTTCTTTTGCCACCTGTCTCCGACTTAGGCATTGCTATCTTAGCTGTATTTCCTACCCGTCGTTTTACATCCTCAATCAGTTGTACAACAAATTTTGTTTGGTCTTCTAAAAACACATCAATCCGTTCAGTTCCTTCGCTCATTTTTGCTAAGCGCTCTTCCCACTGGGCCGTCGCATCAGGGTACAGTAAGGAATCTGGCAATGCATCTACCAAGGTATAGGCAGACTCTGTAGGAATTAAAATTTTCTTTTTTCCTTCTTCTTTAAGGAAAGGGTTTTTCTTATTGTGGATTAAATCATCAATAATCGTGGCCCGTGTCGCCTCTGTGCCGATACCGGATACATCTTTTAATTGTTTTTTTAACTCTTCATCTTTTACATATTTGTGAATTTCCTTCATTGCCTGCACCAAGGTTGCTGAAGTAAAGCGGCTTGGTGGCTTTGTTTTCCGTTGGTCCACCTTGCTATCCTTCGCTGTTACAGCATCCCCTTTACGTACAGGGGGCAATGACTTTTCTTCATCCTCTTGATTTTCTTCTGATTCTTCCGTGGATTTTACCTTTTTATATAATGCTTTCCATCCCAAATCGATAACGACACGTCCCGTTGTGGTAAACAGTTCCTCTTGGTGCGTCACTTCGATACGAGTATGCTCATATACATACTCTGGGTAAAATTGTGCAATATAAGCTTGCGCAATGAGGAAGTAAATATTTTGCTCCCCTTTGGATAAGGTATGCAGTGGGCAACGTACAGTGGTCGGAATAATGGCATGATGGGCCGTAACCTTATTATCATTCCAGGCCCGGCTTTTAATAGTAGGATTACTATCCTTTGCCCATGCAGCTAATTCCTTATGACCCATATTGACCAAATTTGACAGGATTGCTTTTCCATCTGAAAGTTGATTCACTGGCAAATATTCACAGTCTGAACGGGGATAGGATGTATATTTCTTCTCATATAGTTTCTGTGCGATGTCCAATACTTCCTGTGGCGTATAGTTATATAGCTTACCCGCCACAATTTGTAGTGATGATAAGGAAAAAGGCAACCGTTGTCCTTCCTTTTTCTTTTTCTTTTCCACTAAAGAAACTATACCTTCTGGTGATTGCATCAAACGGTCACGCAAGTCATTAAGAATAGTCTGATCTAGCATATGACCATCAGGGTCCAATCCTTGTTGTGTATCTTTCGGTTTCCAAGTGGCCCAAAAGACTCCCTTTTCATGACCATATTGTACTTGCAACACGTAATATTCTACAGGCACAAAGTTTTGTAACTCACGTTCTCTCCGTACCACCAATGCCAAGGTTGGCGTTTTCACTCGACCAATCGGAAAGGTCACTTTATTTCCCAAATGCTGTTGCTCTAACGTATAGGCCCGAGATAAATTCATCCCCATCAACCAATCCGCACGGGATCGTGCTAATGCAGAATCTTTTAAAGGTTGGTATTTCTTATTATCCTGCATATGCTCTAAAGCGTAACGCATAGATTTTTCATCTAACGCATTCAGTAGAATACGCTCTACTGGTTTGGTGTTCCCCAAATAATCGAGCATTTCGTCTATCAACAATTGCCCTTCCCTATCCGGGTCACCTGCATTCACAATGGTCGTCGCTTTTTTGATTAAACCACTAATAACCTTAAACTGCTTAGCACTAGATGATTTAACTTTTAATTTCCAAGAGGTGGGCAAAATTGGCAAAGATTCAAATCTCCAAAATTTATATTTCTCATCATAATCACCTGGCTCTACTTGTTCTAGCATATGACCAAAGGCCCAAGTAATCACATCGTCACCTTGGACGATATACCCATCATGACGTTTAGCACTCTGTGGGTTCGGTAACACTTGGCTCAATTCACGCCCTACACTAGGCTTTTCCGCAATAAATAAACGCATATGCTCCCTTTTCCTATCCATTACTATTTACTATTTATGTATTACATTATTCTATAATAAATCTCCTCTACATTAACTTTCATTATACTACGAATGAGCTAAATAATTAAACAGTCCTCTATTTTCTTAACTTCCTTTTAGAATCATTTCTCTAGCTATCTTTCATACTCCTCTAAAATTTCCTATCAGTGCTACTTTTGCACGGAATTTTACAAACCTATGACTTATCTTATTCATAACCATATCTGCCGTTTTTCAACTTTCAGTATCATATCCTATACAGGGAGGGTTCAAATAGTATATAATTTTAAAGATATGAAAGTATATAACATACACATGTATTAATAGAGGTGAATTATGACATTTTTAGAAGAAGTAACTCGGCGCCGTACGTTCGCCATCATTTCTCACCCAGATGCGGGTAAAACAACATTGACGGAAAAGCTTTTGCTATACGGTGGTGCTATCCACTTGGCAGGGTCTGTTAAATCTAGAAAAACACAAAAATATGCCGTATCTGACTGGATGGAAATTGAAAAGCAACGTGGTATCTCTGTGACGAGTTCTGTATTGCAATTCGATTACGATGGTCATCGTGTGAACATCCTAGATACGCCTGGTCACCAAGACTTCTCTGAAGATACCTACCGCACCTTAATGGCAGCAGATAGCGCTGTCATGTTGATCGACGTGGCAAAAGGTGTGGAAGCGCAGACGAAAAAACTATTCGCCGTTTGTAAAGAACGTGGCATTCCTATTTTTACCTTCGTCAACAAGATTGACCATTTCGGACGCAATCCATTTGACTTGATGGAAGAAATTGAAAACTCTCTTGGCATTCGTGCGGTTCCTATGAACTGGCCTGTGGGCATCAACGGCGAGTATCAAGGGGTATATGACCGGGAAACGAATACTGTAGAATTATTTGAAAAAGACGAATCCCATGGTCAAAAAAAGCTAGCTTCCACCAAAGGCGATGTGCACGACCCAGCATTCCGTGAGCTATTAGGGGAAGAGGTGCATCAATCCTTAATCGATGACATTGAACTTCTCGACGTGGCTGGTGATGCTTTTGATTTAGACAAAGTAAAAGCTGGTGAATTAACACCTATGTTCTTCGGTTCTGCGATGACAAACTTTGGGGTTAAACCATTCCTTGAAAAATTCTTGGAGTTAGCTCCTATGCCAGCCCCACGTGTAGCCCGTGAGGAAACGGTAGAACCTACGTCTGAAGATTTCTCTGCCTTCGTTTTTAAGATCCAAGCCAACATGAATCCGAACCATCATGACCGCATTGTATTCATGCGCATTTGTTCTGGTAAGTTTGAAAAAGGCATGAATGTACTTCACCAACAATCTGGTAAAACCTTACGCTTATCTCAACCACAGCAATTCTTAGCCACAGAGCGCACTATCGTTGATGAAGCCTATCCAGGAGACATCATTGGTGTCTTCGATGCAGGTACTATGGGAGTAGGTGATAGCTTATGTGCATCCAATCACAAAGTGACATTCAGTGACTTCCCTGTGTTCCCTCCAGAATTTTTTGCTCGTGTGACACCAAAAGATTCTATGAAACGGAAACAATTCTTAAAAGGTATGACTCAATTAGCGCAAGAAGGGGCTGTACAAATCTTTGAACCCCTCTACTCCATGGATTCTTTCGTAGTAGGTGCTGTAGGTATGCTTCAATTTGAAGTATTACAATATCGCTTGAAACACGAATACGGCGTTGATCTTGTGAACAACTCCTTACCATATGGCGTAGCCCGTTGGATCGATGGTGAAGTAGATGTAAACAGCTTAAAAGGTATGGACAATGCCATGATCGTAAAAGATAATCGTGGTCGTCTCGTCGTTCTTATTTCCAATGAATGGCAAATGGGTTGGGTTGTAGAGCGTAATCCAGATGTTACCTTCTTACATACCCCTAAAATAGAAGCATAAGTGCGAATACAACTAAAATCGTATTCCTATCGATGTGGTTGTTCTTATTGGTTCACCCCATGTATAGTAAACGTAAAAACCGCCTAGGCGATACTATCTCGTATCATCTAGGCGGTTTTAATATGCTCTAGTATATGTTTATTTTTATTTCTTATTGCAAGTTTGCTGATATTTTTGTATCAGAAAAGTTCCTAAAATAACGGCTCCATATCTGCTAACCCTTTTAGATTCCACTCTAGTAATTTATCATGGATGCGCCACATAAAGGCATTTTCCCATGGATAATGTAATCGAACCCAAAAGTTTTGAAATGGTGTGTCATTGAAGAATACAGCTTGTCGTGGCAAATTAAATAGATTCTGTCCTGGCTCTACATTCCCTGCTTGTACTGTAAAAGCCATACGATACCCACTTTCTTCTGCTATCCTATCTATATCTTTATTGGAAAACCCACCTGGATACGCAATGTAACGAACAGGATGCTTCATACGATCTTCTAACACCGCTTTTGAGCCAATCAATTCATCACGTGCTTGGTCTAGGGACATACTTCGCAAGTCTTTATGATTCACCGTATGGCTTTGGATATCGATTCCATTAGCTTGCATTTCTTTCAACTGTTCTACATTGACAAAGCGACTTTCACCAAATGCACTAGTAATCATAAACAAGGTAGCTTTCATATTGTATTCTTTTAAAATAGGGAATGCGTACTTATAGTTATCAATATAGCCATCATCAAATGTAATGAGAACTGGTTTATCAGGTAATTCCGTTCCCTTTGTCATGTAATCATATAACTCATCCATAGTAATTGTATGATATCCCTCATCATGGAGATATTGCATTTGTTTCTTAAACTCTTCTGGGGGAACCACCAAAGAATGACGTATACCTGTATCGATTCGATGATAATTTAAAACTGGTACACCTACAGCTTTGTAATCCCAAGATCGCTGATACTGTATTCCTAAATATATACCGATGACCACAATTAGCCCTAGTATACCTAAAATAATTCGTTTCACATTAACCTCACGTGTCAGTAACTTTACTTAATACATAAAAATTAAAATAGCGATGTAAATCTATCCTTATTATAGTACCACACTTCGCTAAACTTATCAGTTATTTTTCATAAGTTTGACATATAGTAATAGAATTATTCATCATATTTCCTTTTATTATTATACTTTTTTTGCATTAATTTTATGATTTTTTTCATTATAATATTGGTATGTATACATCATGCATTATTATCTATATGCCACTATCTACTCATTTCTCTACATTCTATAGAATTTATAGCATCATTGTTTACAATTAATCTATTTTTTATTACATTTAGAATCTATGAAAAGAGCGCATACAAAGCACTATAGTGCCAAAAATCACTATGACGAAGCCCCCTATTTCATGCTATGATAAAGGCATAAGTTTTATCTAATGTGCTTCTTATTCCAAAGGGGGTTGTACTATGAAAGGTCTTATCGACTTGAGTCTAGTCAATGGAATCTGGACATTAAAACTGTCCATGATTCAAACGGTGGCATTAGCTATTGTCACATTGTATTTAGGGGAATTTATCAAAAAACATTCTCCATTCTTACAGCGTGTGAGCATGCCTGCACCAGCCGTAGGTGGTTTACCATTTGCATTCTTATGTGCATTCTTATCCTATTATAAAATCGTAAACATTACCTTCGATGGTGCTTTACAATCATTCTTAATGCTAGCTTTCTTTACCACTATCGGTCTTATGGCAAGTCTAAACGTACTTAAAAAAGGTGGCGTCGCTATTATCTTCTTCTGGATTGTGTGTACTATCTGGATTGTCTTCCAAAATGGCGCTGGCATCTTAATTGCGAAAGCTATGGGTATTGAACCAATCTTTGGTATTATGGCTGGTTCCGTTTCTATGATGGGTGGTCTTGGTACAGCTGGTGCCTTCGGTCCTCACTTTGAAGAATTAACAGGTATCCCTGGCGTGGCTTCCGCTGCTATCGCAGCCGCTACCTTCGGTATGGTGGCTGGTACATTATTAGGTGCTCCTGTAGGTGACCGTATCATCAAAATGCACAATGTCCCTACTCCAGTAGATCATCCTGAATTATTAGAAGCTGACGGTATTGATATTAATGAATCCGATAGTGAAAGTAAATTATTCGATTTACATTCCTTGATGCATGTCATTGCTTTCGTAGGTATTTCTCTTGGTCTCGGTACACTTGTGAGTGCCCTTCTATCTTCCGTATTTGGTCCATTACCAGCTTACATCGGGGCAATGATCGTCGGTGCATGTATCCGAAATTATGCTGACTTCACTGGTCATATTACAATCAACAGTGCTGCACTAGATGCTGTTTCTAATGTTTCCTTAAGTATCTTCGTTACAATGGCAATCAACAGCTTGAAATTAGCACAATTAGTAGATTTAGCATTACCATTAATGGCAATCCTAGCTGCACAAATGGTGTTGATTACTATCTTCGCATACTTAATCTACTGGTTGTTCAAACGCAACTACGATTCCGTTATGTTAGGTGCTGGTGCTATTGGTTTCGGCTTAGGTGCTACACCAAATGCTTTAGTAAACATGTTGTCCTTGGCTTCTAAATACGGTCCATCTCCAAAAGCATGGTTAGTCGTATCCTTAGTAGGTGCCTTCCTCATCGACTTTACTAACGCATTCTTAATCACATTTATGGCAAAATTGATTTAATCAATTCTCCCATATACTACCCTAAACGAAAAAGGATTCTACAACCTCTGTTGTGGAATCCTTTTTTAATATTGTACTTATGTATTCTTTTGCTCCAATTCATACCAAGCATTGCCGATGAGAGCAAATTCATCTAATGTAAATGTCTCTCCACGACGTGATCCATCAATATTAGCTTTTGCCAAAATAGCTTCGATGGCTTCTTTGTTCAGTCCAGTGGTCTTCATTGTGTTGCTGAACGTCTTACGCCGTTGTGCAAAGCCTGCTTTCACAGCACGGAAGAAATACGCTTCACTATGGACTTTCACAGGTGGTTCACTGCGCAATGGACAACAAATCACGGCACTAGTCACCTCAGGCGCCGGCAAAAACGCTTTAGGTGGCACATCCATGACAATATATGGGTCTGTATAATACTGCACCGCCACCGATAAAGCGCCATACATTTTTGTACCTGGCTTAGCAATCATACGCTCTGCCACTTCTTTTTGCACCATTACCACTAATCGTTCAATAGGTAATTTAGATTCCAGTAAAGACATAATAATTGGTGTCGTAATATAGTATGGTAAATTCGCTACTACCTTGAACGGTTTATGATCCATTAATTCTGGGATATTGACTTTTAAAACATCCCCATGAATGATGCGTACATTATCGTATGCCTCTAAGGTCGTGTCTAAGACCTCTAACAAACGTCTATCTAGCTCTACAGAGGTAACATTAGCCCCACTTTGTGCCAAACCTTGTGTTAAGGTACCAATCCCAGGACCTACCTCTAACACTGCATCGCCTACTTCTAATTCCGCAGCCTGCACAATCTTATCCACCACAGTGCGCTTAATCAAAAAGTTTTGCCCTAATTTTTTACTCATTTGAATGCCAAAACGTTTACATATATAATGTACAACCTCTGGACTTGCAATGACTGATTCTATCATGTATTCTCCTACTGTATTTCTTCTTCTGAAAGTGCCTTCAAAAAGGCTTCACGGCTAATACCGTAATGATTTAATCGATACAAAAACTGCTTCCCATTCCCATAGCCTATACCCAGCTTAGCACCTATACGAGCCCTCATAGCAGCACTGCTAGGGCCTCCACTCAAATCATGTTGTACTAAATCTTGCATCGTAAACAACTCTGAAGATTCCATAGATTCTATGTGAAGCACTTCTAAGGCCTTACGGATGGATTCAGGGCTTGCCTGCTCAATCCCAATATCATCATTGGCATAGGCTTCTTCACGTGGTACAAAGGCATGCTGAGCCAAAGGGAATCGCTTCGTCAAAAAACGACGAATCCGTTCACCTGCATAATCTGGGTCCGTCAGAATAATGATCCCTCTCTTTTCATAGGCATCCTTAATCCGACTGAGCACAGGCTTACGCAAATTAAACCCTTCCGTAGCAATACACTCCACCTCTAAGGCTTGTTGCACCCGTTGAATATCTGATTTTCCCTCAACCACCAAGACCTGTTTTAACATAAGCTCCTCCACAATATAATATTCTATTATTATACCATACATCGAAACCTATGGCATGCTCTAACAAATCACACTACAGCTAACAACAAACCACACATAGCCCAAAATTGCCAAATAACGCTGCTCCGAGACGAACGCAATTAGACGTAGTAGTCTATGGCGTTTTACTTTTAAATGTTAAACATACAGAAGAGCACGGCATGCTATACTACAAATAAAAACTTGCAATATAGCCATTAACTATCCTCCTGAGGAACGCAGTTACGAGTAGAACGTCTTGTGGTACTTTATCCTCATACATGCACATGCAAAAGACCGCAATATACCTCCGAAGAAACATTATGAAATACCGTTTCTGAGGGGGTGTATTGCGGTCTACTCTTTATCCATTTATCCACAAACTGCCACAAGACAGAATATCATTGCAAGTGACAATTCATTATGAAATACCGTTTGCGAAGGAATGTGCCGTGTTCTTTTATTGCACTATACAGAAATATCTGAACATGACATGATGAATAAAATATATTGCGGTCTACCCTTATAGACTTTTACAATAGAACGCCATAGATACATAGACTAAGAAGAAAGGATATACACATCTACTGTGCGTCGTCCAAATTGCATAGCAGATCCATAGTCTTCTAACACTACATCAATACGATTTCCAACAATGTCTCCACCTGTATCGGCAGCAATGGCCTCACCATATCCAGGTATATATACTCGTGTTCCTAAAGGAATCACATTAGGATCTACAGCTACTACTCCATGACGAGCACGAATACCTGTGGCAGTAATACCATCTCCACCACCATCTGTTGGCAAGTATGCTGTAGCCTCCATTGTAATGACTTCTCTCACACGATCATAAGAACGTGAGACTTCTACTTCTCGAGTACCAACTTGAACCACTTTTGGTTGCATTGGAGTAATCGTTTTACGTTGTAATTCTTTTGTGTCTATCACATCGCCTTGCTTATAGTGAATTTCTTCTTCCACTTCATCAAGTCCTACTGTACCCTCTTGTAAAACTTTTTCTTCACCTTTTGGTAAAGTATCTACTCGTTCATATTGTACCACTACTGGCACTTCTACTGTTCGTGTTTCTATCTTCGTAGTTTGGAATCCATGATTCCACATAAAGCCTGAGACTGTAACAAAGACTACTAGTAACAGTGTGAGCATAAGCACTGCTTTTTGCTTTTTCTGTATTAATTGATTTGTCATCTATTACCTCCATGGTTGGCATTCTACCATAGATGGATAGATAAAGTCAAACATACGCTCCAAAAACGCCTATTAAAGCCATTTTTTAGTATATTATTTATTTAAAAATGAATTCTCTCTTCATTTTTAGTCCACTGTATAAGGACATTTTATTTTGATTAATTCAGCTATTAATCATGCTCAAATATTCTCATTTTGATAATTACTGAATTATCTATAGTTTTAACATATAATAGGCTCTTAACTGACACCCATCAGAAAGTATGTGTATAACTATATCCATAAGCATCATATAGCATACAATCTATGATTAGGTTGTATATATTGTATTTTTAAAATAGCCCTGTTCTATTGATAATGCAAAATTGATATGATACGCATTTTACTAATACCCCATTCCTAAAAATCATAATTTGTCCATAGTACATTTAAAAAATTAGCCATAAATTTCACGAATCGTGTTATTTACAGCTAATTTCATCAATTATATCTTATTTTACTGCTATCATGGACTATTTATTCACTACATTTTCACGCATATAGACATCCTTTGAGTACCTTTCATAATCTTTTAAAACATGGTATATACTTATATCTAATATGCTGCAAAGTATTTCCAGTCCTATGCCTTTACTTAGCATGATCAGTACTGTCAAATTCTAAAATTGGCTCCCACACGCCTAATGCGGCTATACCTTCTGTTGTCTCCATATCCTTAGGATTCAGAAATGAAAGTTGGGCACATACCTTATCTTCTTTAGCAATGACCTTACGATAAGAACCATCAGCTCGCATGACATGGGCTTTTTGATTATCCGCTAAGTAAACTTCTAAAATGTGTTGTAATTCTTTCTGTAAAGCCATATCTTCTACAGGAACCATTAATTCCACTCGATCATTTAAATTCCGTGGCATCCAATCAGCACTAGAAATATAATAGGGACTCTCGCTATGATTCTTAAAGTATAAAATACGATGATGTTCTAAGAATCGCCCCACAATGGATCGCACAGTAATATTGTCACTAACCCCCTCAATCCCCGGTCTAAGGGTACATATACCACGAACGATGAGATCAATCTTGACCCCCTTACAAGAAGCTTCGTATAACTTAGCAATGATTTCTTTATCTAGTAAAGAGTTCATCTTTGCAATGATATGCCCGCCCTTACCTTGTTCTACAGCACGAATTTCTCCCTCAATCAAATCCATTAAAGACGATCGCAAAGTCAATGGAGCTACAATAAGATGCTGCCACTGCTGTGATTCTGCATATCCAGAGATGGTATTAAAGAATAGGGAACTATCATCTGCATAGGACTCACGACAGGTCAATAAGCCACAGTCTGTATAATATTTAGCAGTCTTCCCATTATAATTGCCTGTAGCAAAATGCATATATCGGCGTAGTACATCGCCTTCTTTACGGACCACCATAGTAATTTTGGAATGCGTCTTAAGCCCTCTTAAGCCATAAATAACATGACAGCCAGCTTTTTCTAAACGCCGTGCCATAATAATATTATTTCTTCATCAAAGCGAGCTTTAACTTCCATCAACACGGTAACTTGTTTGCCTAGCTCTGCTGCTTTCACCAACGCTGCTACGATGGGAGAATCCCCACTGACACGATACAAGGTTTGCTTGATAGCCAGTACATCAGGGTCTACAGCTGCTCTAGCCACAAACTCTTCCACCACGGAAAAAGAATCAAATGGATGGTGCAAGAGTCTATCTTTTTCGCGGATATAATCAAAGATAGCTGAAGTCCCTCGCTCCGTTACGCAAGGAAGTTCTCGTCGTGTAAAAGCAGGATATCGCAAATGGTCGTAGCCAGGTAAATTACAAAACTCACCAAAGGAGGCTACGTCTAAGATTCCTTCTGCTATATAAACGGCTTCTTTTTTTGCCTGCAATCCTTGCAAAACAAATTCCAATAACTGTGGATCGTAATGTTCACATACTTCCACACGTACCACTTCACCACGACGACGCCGTCGAAGAGATTTTTCAATCTCCCGCAGTAAATCCGTTGCTTCTTCTTCGATGTCTAAATCCGCATCACGTGTGACACGGAAGGTGGTAAAGGAATCGATATGATGACCCACAAAGAAATCTTCACAATAATAGTTGATGACATCTTCTAACATAACGAAGTGACGATGCACATCATTCGGTACTTCAATAATTCGATTCAATACAGAGGGAATTGGCAAAATAGCCATCTTCTCTTGATCTTTATCATGGATAGGGTGAATCTTCACCACCGAGTTTAATGTTTTATTCACCAAGAATGGAAAGGGATGGCTCGCATCCACAGCTAGTGGCGTAACGACGGGAAAGATATGAGTGCGAAAATATTGGTATAACCAATGTAATTCACTTTCTTTCAAATCTTTAACTTTGACAAAGTGTAAACCTTCTTTTTGTAATCGTTTTAGAATATCGTAAAAGTACATATATTGCAAAGATACTAATTTTTTTGTAGCCTCACTGATGGCTTTTAATTGTGCTTTGGCATCCATATGGGCGGCATCGTATTTAATGATGCCACTCTGCTCTTGATGACGGAGTCCAGATACGCGAATCATAAAAAATTCATCTAGGTTAGAGCTGCCAATAGTCAGAAATCGTAGTTTTTCCATGAGTGGATTACTTCTGTCGATAGATTCTTGCAAGACTCGTTGGTTGAACTTCAGCCAAGACAATTCACGATTAAAATAATACTTTGGATTATCAAAGTCTTTCATAGTATCACTCCTAACGAACTTTCCAATGTATCACTAATTCACGTTTAAATTCTTTCTTACACTGCTTTTTTAATTTTTCGATAGCCATCTCCATCATAGGAATATGGCTTAATTCTTTCACCTCAACATGCATATCTATTTGTTTATCTGTAATATACGTTTGAAAGGAACGTATGGTACGTTCATGACTTTCTTCAAAAGCTTCTGCTAAGGCTAAGGGAAAGGACAATTTTTGTATCATCTCTCGATCCCCTTCTTTTAGTACGGAGAGATACGGAGACTGCTTAATAAATTTACTGTTTGCTCCATGAGAATAGGATGCAATAAAAGCACTGAGTAATTGTTCTCGATGAGATAATCCATAGAGGTTACTATTAATAATCATATATGCACTATGTCTTGCATGGCTGTAATAGTTAATTTGTTTTCCTAAATCATGGAGCAAAGAGGCCACTTTCAAGATTAATTTCAAGCGATCTCCCTCAGGCATTAGTTCTTTCCATTGTTTATAAATCTGTTTTGCCAATTTCGCAATGTATAGAGAATGGTCCACATCGTGAGGTGTGAAAGAACGCAGCACATTCAAAGTAGAGTGGGTCACAATATCATCTACAACGCCATTTTTTTGAAGACATGGTAGTCCATATTTCTCTTCTGAATAGTTGGCTCCATAATACTGAAAGAATAGCCCTTCCCGCAAGCCACAACCGCTGACAATCATAGACGATGCCCTTGTATACTCCATCAATTCCATAATAATGGCCATACCTGCTACGATGATATCAGCCCGTTCTGCAGATAACCCAGAAATCTTTTTCCGTTCCTCCCACGGTGTTTCTTTCACCCGATGAAACAAAGCCTCCATACCTGCTTTTTTTACCTTGTAATTGTGCAATTTAGGGATAGGATAATTTTTCTCCCGTTGGTCCATTTTGGCAATATTTCGGGCTGTCCCCCCAATTCCAATAAGAGGTAATTTGGTATGTTTCAACCAACTTTCACCATGCAATACCTCTTGGATATAACGCACCATAGCTTCGTATTCGGCACTTGTAAACTCATGACCCGATTTAAATTGTCCTGTCATCACAAGAGCCCCCATAGGAAGGCTAACAGATTTTTTTAATTGTCGATTTTCAATTAAGCTAATTTCTATACTAGCTCCACCAAGGTCAAATACAATAAAATCATCTAATCCTATGGTATTGACAACGCCTAAAAATCCTAAATATGCCTCTTCCTCTCCACTAATGGCACGTAAAGGAATCCCTGTTTCTGCATATACACGACGAATAAAGCTATTACCATTTGTGGCCAATCGCACAGCCGCTGTAGCAATACCTTGAATCTCTGTAACTCCCATAGCCTTTGCCATATGCGACAAGGCTTTCAATGTTTTAATGGCCCGTTCCATAGCAGGTTTTGTCAACATTTGATGAGTCCACATACCCTCACTGAGGCGAATGGACTCCTTCTGTTGATATACCAAGCGATAACTGCCTGAATCTGTAATTTCTGAAATGACAAACCGTACTGAGTTTGATCCTAAATCTATTAATGCTACTCGTTTCATAGGCCTCCTATGTACACAGAAAGGCACTTTCCGTATATGCTACTATGAAAGTGCCTTTCTCATTCTATATTACTCAATACCAAAACAACGCTTACCATTCTCTAAGGCAATAGCAGCTAGTTCTTCTACATCCATACCACGCAATTGAGCAATTTCTTGAGCCACAAATTGTGTTTTAGATGGATCATTGCGACGCCCTCTAAATGGAGGTGGCGTCAAATAGGGGGAATCTGTTTCGATGAGCAAACGGTCCAATGGAATGTGCTTCGCTACTTCTTTTAGATTCGTAGATTTAGGGAATACTACAGGTCCTGCAAAGGAAATATAATAGCCCATTTTAATAAATTCTTTTGCCATTTCTAAACTGGTAGAAAAACAATGGAAGACCCCATAATTGCCTTTCCCATGTTCTACTAGCATATCTCGAATAGCCCCGTGCGCATCACGATCATGGATAATAATCGGTAAATCCACTTCTCTCGCAATGGCTAATTGGCGTTTGAAAGACTCTGCTTGCACATCTCTATCAGAAAAATCATAGTAATAGTCTAAACCGATTTCGCCAATGGCTTTTACTTTAGGATGGGACGCCATTTGTTTAAACCATGCATAGTCTTCTTCTGTGGCATCTTTAGATTCATGTGGATGCACACCTACCGCTGCATAGACACGGTCATACTGTTCAGCCAAAGCAATGGCAGACTCTGCTGTTTGACGATCCACAGCAGGGCACATAATATACTCTACGCCTTGGTCAAAACAGTCTTGAATCATCTGGTCCCGATCATTATCAAATCGTTCATCATTGATATGCGCATGTGTATCAAACAATCGCATTATCTCACCACACTTCCTGGAGTTAAGGATTCAATATTGGTTACTTCTAATTGATCCTCTTCATTAGAAGCGGATAAAATCATACCTTCTGACATATGGCCCATGATTTTTTTCGGCGCTAAGTTTGCCAAATAAATCACTTTTTTACCAATTAAGTCTTCTGGTTTGTAGAATTGAGAGATACCGCTCACTACGGTACGTGTTTCAATGCCTAAATCTAAGGTAAACAACAACAATTTTTTAGATTTTTTTACAGCTTCGCAAGTCAATACTTTCGCTACCCGTAAATCTAATTTTGCAAAATCATCGTATTCGATGGCCTCTTTAATCGGTGGAATATTGCTAGTATCTACCGCTTCCTCAGTGGATTCTTCTGCAGCTTCTGGCGCCACTTCTACCATTTCAGGAATTTCAAAACGTGGGTAGATTGGATCTCCTTTTACTACTTTTGTACCAGTCGGAAGAGCCCCAAATGTGCGTACATCATCTAGCATAGCTTGTGCAAACCCTTGTAAACCAAGTTGTTCCCAAATTTTAGGAGCCCCTGTTGGAATCACAGGATCCACTAAGACAGCGATAATACGCAAGGATTCTGCCAAATGATACATGACAGCTTCTAAGCGTTCTACATCGCCTTCATTAGCCCCTTTTGCCAGTACCCAAGGCATCGTTTCATCGATGTATTTATTCGTACGACCGATAAAAGCCCACACCGCTTTGAAGGCTTTGTTGTACTGCATATCTTCCATCAATTGTTCGTAGTCTTTTACGGTTTGCTCAGCTAGAGCAATTAAATCCTTGTCAACATCTTCTGTTGGCGCATGTTTTGTAATGATACCACCATGATATTTTTCAATCATTGCTACGGTACGATTCAACAAGTTACCTAGGTCATTGGACAAGTCTGCATTGATTTTCGTAATAAAGTTAGGCAAGCTAAAATTACCGTCATTGCCCAAATGCACTTCATTCACCAAGAAATAGCGCAACGCATCAGAACCGTAAGTATCAATCAATGGAATTGGGTCGATCACATTGCCTAAGGATTTACTCATTTTTGTGCCATCCACTACAAGCCAGCCGTGACCATATACTTTTTTCGGCAATGGCAAGCCAAGACTCATGAGCATAATCGGCCAAATGATCGTATGGAAACGAACGATTTCTTTCCCTACTAAATGCAAGTCTGCAGGCCAGTACGTTTCAAATAAATCACTGTTTTCATCCAATGGGTTTAGTGCAGAAATATAGTTAATCAACGCATCAAACCATACGTACATAACATGTTTTTCATCAAATGGTACTGGAATGCCCCAGTTAAAGCTAGTACGCGATACTGCCAAATCTTCTAGGCCTTGTTTCACGAATTGAATCATCTCATTACGACGAGATTCTGGTTGAATAAAATAAGGATTTTCTTCAATAAATTTAAACCATTGATCAGCGTATTTATTCATGCGGAAGAAATAACTCTCTTCTTGTACTACTTCTAATGGACGACCGCAATCAGGACATGTTTTTTCTGGACCTAATTTAGATTCTGGCCAGAATGTTTCGCATGGTACGCAGTATAAACCTTCGTATGAAGATTTGTAAATATCTCCATTATCGAATGCTTTTTGGAATAAATGTTGGCAATATTTGATATGTCTTTCATCGGTAGTTCTAATAAAATCATCATGAGAAATATTCAATTTTTCCCACAAATGTTTAAATCCATCAACAATTTGCGTCGTGTACTCTAAAGGAGTAATGCCCATCGATTCCGCCATACGTTGGATTTTTTGTCCATGCTCATCAGACCCCGTTAAGAAACGCACATCATAGCCAGCTCTGCGTTTGAAACGAGCAATTGTATCAGCAATGGACGTACAGTATGTATGCCCAATATGTAATTTCGCACTTGGATAATAAATTGGTGTCGTAATATAATACGGCTTCTTAGTCATCTGTTCTCTCCTTACTATACCATTCAATTTCATTATATATATCGCGCCGTGAAAGGCCACGTTCTTTTGCAATTTGACGGGCTGCCTCTTTTTTGGGCACCCCTTCTTCGATTAAGGCTAAGGCTGCCTCTAGTGGTGAAAGCACGACTTCCTCCACCTTCGTTTCATCTGTCACAGTCTCCTTGCCACCCACCAAGAGGACAAATTCCCCTTTTTCTACGATTTGACTGAAATCATTTCGTAACACTAGCAAGGTAGTTCGTGAAAAAGTTTCAAACTTTTTCGTCAGTTCACGACCTACTGTGATAGGGCGATTCCCCAGTCCTTCGTATAAGTTTTGGATAGTTTCTTCTATACGATGGGGAGCTTCATAGAAAATCAGCGTTCCTTCGTAGGTAGCAATCCGTGATAACACCTCTTTTACATTCTGCTTTCGTTTCGGCAGAAAACCTATGAAGTGAAATTCCTTTGTGTTTTGCCCCGATGCGATAAGCGCCGTTAAACCTGCATTCGCACCTGGTAAAGGAACAATGGGTATTCCCACCTCGATAGCCTCTTTCACCAAATCTTCACCGGGATCAGAAATAGCAGGCATCCCCGCATCACTCACAAGCCCTACTGATTGACCTTCTAATAGGCGTCCAATCAATTCTATACCTTTGTCCACCTTATTATGCTCGTGATAGGATATCATAGGCTTTACAATATTAAAATGTTGTAATAATACCCCTGTATGACGCGTATCTTCCGCTGCTACCACATCTACTCCTTGTAATGTACGCACAGCCCGATAGGTCATATCTTCTAAGTTCCCAATGGGTGTGGGAATTAAAAATAATGTCCCTTTATGACTACTCATAATATGCTTGTACCTCATCTGAATAGGAACCATCCACTGCGTAAATATATAAAGGTGGTTCAACCATCATGCCTAGTTTTCCACCATATTTTAATTCTAATAATACTAACTTGCTCACTTTATCTTGGTTACCATGAACAAAGCGCATTCGTTTTACCCTAAATTGAGTCTGTTCTATAGCACTCAATAAGGATTCTAACCGTGGGGTTGTATAAATCATCCACAGTGTGCCGCCAAATTTTAAATACCGTTGAGCTTGTAACAATCTATCTTTCATAGAGTGTTGTTGTTCATGTAAGGCTAATGCTATACTTTCTTCTTGTGATAGAAGTCCACTATTCGATTCAAAATAGGGCGGATTCATGTAGATACCATCAAACTGACCATAATACGGTTTGCCAGCATCGGTCATGTAATCTAGCTCCACCATAGATACAGCATCTGCAATATCATTATGAATCACACTTTTCTGAGCTAACTCAATCACAGAGGAATTACAATCTACCCCCATTACATGACGAGCTCCACGATGATACAATACATGAGGAATCACTCCTGTGCCTGTACCTAATTCTAAATAGTTCTTATTGGGTTTTGCCTCTCCAAAATGAGCGAGCAAAATAGCATCAATAGAAAACTTAAACTCTTTTTCGTCTTGAAACAACTGAAACCCACTTAGTAATAATTCTGTGATTGTAATATTACTCTTCATCCGGCAATGCCACTTCCGACCAATGTAAGTCGATAGTTCGTCCCGCTTCTAATTGTACTTTTACTGTCTTTTTCATAGTATTGATTTTTAAGACTTTTCCTAACCCTTCATCGGTAACTACTTCTTTACCAATACCAGGTGGCTCTGCTACAGGAGCTGGTTGTTTTACTTTTTGCGAATACAAGTCTCCTCCTTTTAGGTAGGAGTCATTTTCATAGTTCAAACAACACATCAAGCGACCACAAATGCCAGAAATTTTTGTTGGATTTAAGCTCAAATTTTGATCTTTCGCCATACGAATAGATACAGACGCAAAATCGCCTAAGAAATTAGCACAACATAATGGACGTCCACAAGCACCAATTCCATTTAATACTTTTGCTTCATCGCGCACACCAACCTGTCGCAATTCAATGCGCGTACGGAATACATTGGCCAAATCTTTTACTAATTCTCGGAAGTCAATTCGACCTTCTGCAGTAAAGAAAAATACAATTTTATTCATATCAAATGTGTATTCCACATTGATTAATTTCATAGGCAATCCACGATAAGCGATTTTTTCTAGTCCAATCTCAAAAGCTTTTTCTTCTCGCTCTCTATTTTTCTCCACTTGTTTAAAATCTTTTGGCGTGGCTTTACGCGTCACTTCTTTCAGCGGTTGCACCACGCTATCTTTCGATACTTTCCGTGGCCCAATTACGACTTCCCCAAATTCCAAACCACGAGAGGTTTCTACTATGACACCATCTCCTGTCGTAAGGGTTACAAACCCTGGGCTAAAGTAGTAGATTTTGCCAGCTTTTTTAAAGCGTACTCCTACTATAGTAACCACTATATATCCTCCTTCACAGCCTCCCTTAAGGCTAATATAACTCCATCTATAACAAGGCCTAAGCGCACATTAAGGCGCAACGCCTGTTCTGCTTCTAATGTAATGGGCACAATTCGTTGCAAAGATTTTGATGACCATCGTGGTAAAATCATTTGCATTCGGAATTGATATTCACTTAATATCATCTTTTCACTCTCTGTACCATACCGCAAGGCTAACATATCTCTTGCTAACACACGTAACCAGCTCAATATATCGAGTACCACTTCTTTTGAAAGTCCCTCAAAGGATAGAGCTAAGGTAGTAAAGAAATGACTTCTTTCTACTACGCATTCTAGTACTTCCATAGCCTTTTCTAAACTTTCAATACCACCAGCCTGCGCCCACTGACGAGCTAATGTTGGATTTCCACGAGCACTTCGCACAGCACGTCGAATATCTCCTGTATACCCTTCTTTAGTTAAGGATTGCACCAATTCCTCTTCTGGCACTGGTTGCATACCAATGAGCATACATCTTGACACGATGGTGGGTAGTACATTGTCAATATTGGTAGTGATAATGATAAAATGCATATTCCGTGGTGGTTCTTCAATCGTTTTTAGCATCGCATTCGCTAAGACAGTATTGGCTGTCTGAAAACCTTCTACGATAACCACCCGCGGTGTATCACTAGATACATTGATATACTTCTCTAATAAGGTATACCATTGTTCCACACTGAGCTGTGTTTTCATAGGGCGAATCCAAAAGGCTTGACCTTGATCAATATAGATTGGCAATCCTTTATCTTTGACTGCGCTCTCACTTTCACCAGACTCAATGCGTTGTTGCTCTATAGTGGATAAAAAAGTTCGTCCTTCATCAGGAGAAAAAATCTGACGTCCCACTAATAGGGACCCAATGGCGATGGCCATGGATGTCGACTCTAAACCTGTTTCTCCGTAGAGCAGTAAGCTATGGGGCAAAGCAGAATCTCGGATTAATGTAGTAATTTGTTCTTTCACTTGGTGTTGACCAAGTACAGTTTCAAAAAATGACATACATCCTCCTTTACCTCATAAGACTACCCTTTATTATAGCATGTTATGGCAATAAATACACGAATAAAAGAAGAAACACCTCATGGTTTCAGCAAAATATTTGCACTCCATGTGGTGTTTCTATCATATCCTTTTTTGAACGTGTGTCGTACCATAACAGACTATCCATGATTATACTATTCACACTAGTGAATAGGTACGACACATTTTATTAGCTAGGGACTAGCCTTTACATATATATTGTTTTGCAATACTATACACTTCCTCATGAATGTCATCAATAGTGCGCAACTGATTGCTTTCATTCTTGCAGTGCACACGGTGCCAATCATAGGCATTCACCAACATATCATAAGCATCATGAACCGCCGTCAAATGAGAGGCGTCCTGTTCATGTATATCACCCGTATTGCCACCGGTTTTGCCTGTGCGTTCTGCTAACAACGCTTTGGACAACGATAGTGGCATATCTAATAGAATCACTGCATCAGGTCTTGGTAACCCATATAAATCGTACTCTAATTGATCAAGCCATTGTAAAAACGTATTTCGTTCTTTTTTATCAGTGTACTTTATCATTTGATGCACCATATTCGATGTAGTATACCGATCGGCAATAATGATGCCACCTTCTTCGTAAAAGCGTTGCCAATCTTGGCGATACGATGCAAATCGGTCTATGGCATAGAGCGTACTAGCCACATAGGCATTCACTGAGTTCGCCTCTTTTCCAAAGTCTCCTCGCAAGTACATTTTAATTGGTTCTGCTGCTGGACTATCGTAATTAGGAAAACTTACAGACCGTACTGGGTATCCTTCTGCTTTTAGTCGTTCCAATAATTTTGCTGTCTGCGTGGCCTTACCACTGCCGTCGCCGCCTTCAATAATAATTAATTGTCCCATATGAATCTCCTTATGACATCACAATTCTTCTCGTATACTCTGTCAATCCCGTACCTCTATCTCTCTATCTTTACACACGAGGATTGTCTGCAACTGGCGATCCCTAGCACCATTCGGTACATACCCATCACATTGTTTCTGTTTCATATATGCCAATACTTCTTCCGTTATAGTCTCACCTACACCTAGACAAGGAATTCCCGGTGGATAATAGGTAATCGTTTCCCCACTAATTCGCCCTAGGGCTTGTGGTAAAGGGATTTCTTCCATCTCTGTATAAAATGCTTGCCGTGGTGAAAGTGCCACGATTGGTGTGGGTAATGTTTCTACTGTACTTGCATAAAAATCAATAGAGTTAGTAATACTTTCAATCCTGTGTCTATATAGATCCGAAATATCCTGCACTGCATCTATGACCTGTTGTATAGATGTATCCGTATCACCTATGGTAATCAATAACAAGACATGGTAGGCTTTCATGAGTTCCACTTCAATATGACGGGCTCGCAACTCTCGTTCTAACTCTTGTGCAGTCAGTCCAAGGTTCTTTGCATCAATAATAATCTTAGTCTCATCCAAACTGAAAGCACCTTCTATGTCCTCAACACTAGGGCAAGCAATGCCAGGAATCTCATTCAGAGCCCTTCGCAAAGTACGAGCTAAGTTCAATGTATCTTTCATGAGAGATTGTCCCTCTGTAACCCATTGATGGCGTGCCATATCCAAAGATGCTAAGAAAATATAATTCGGACTAGTGCTCATCAAGATTTGTTGTAATCGTTGAATACGGTCTACATCAATACGAGACCCCTGTCCATGGAGCATCGAGGTCTGTGTTAAAGACCCTAATAACTTATGTGTACTTTGAGCGACTAAGTCTGCTCCACTCGCTAAAGCTGGCTCTGGCATTCCTAAAGATGATACAAGATGTGGTCCATGAGCCTCATCCACTAACACTAGCATATGTCTTTCATGAGCTACCTCTGCAATTCGTTTTGCATCTATGCCCACGCCATAATAATTAGGATGTACTAGCAATATAGCCTTTGCCTCTGGGTGTGCATCCATCGTAGCGATGGCCTCCTCCGCTGTAACCCCTACTGGTATGCCCCAGCGCGGATGAAAGCGCCCTTTCATATAGATAGGTTTAGCTCCACTCAATACTAAGCTATTATGAACAGAACAGTGAGCCTCTCTAGGAACGATGATGGATTCTCCTTCTTTCACTGCACTCATAATCATCATTTGAATCGCACCAGATGTTCCATTAATAGAAAACCATGTATGATCGGCTCCAAAGGCCTGTGCTGCCAGTTGTTGTGCTTCCAGCAATTCACGCTCTGGCTCATGATAATCATCGATAGCATACATTAAGCCTAAATCATAGGGTAAGGCCTTTCCCATCCACTCTGTGAGTAATGCAGGAGCTCCCTTACCAATCTTGTGACCAGGCGTATGAAAAGGCACCATATGTTGTTTTTTATATTGTTCTAAAGACTCCACAAAAGGAAGTCGATTTTGATTTAACCTTTGTTTCATATATTTACTGTTGATTCTTTTACAATATTATTAAATTTATAGATCTACATACTCTATTTAGTATTCTACCTTACTCTGTACATCGATTCAAGGTATTCTATCACCATCTAATTGTAGATTTCCACCATATTACATAAGGATATTATACACTGCATGATTATAAAGTTTATATGTAATATACTATCTTCTAGCTTTTTAAGAAACAAAAAACTGTTACAATTTGTAATTTCTTACAAACTGTAACAGTTTTTGATTATTTACTATATTCCGCAACGTATTGGGAACCTGCTTGCACATAGTGTTCCATTGTATTTGCCACTTGGTGTAAATCTTGACTAGTCAAAGCATTGATGTCTTGACCGCCCGTTGCACTATTGATAATTTGTGAAATTTCGTAACCACTATATCCTAGCACAGACAAGCGGTTGGATAAACTTTTAATTAAGCTCATTGCTAACCTCCATTTGTGTAGTAATTATTTGAATTCATTTCCAAAATTGGATCCTTCCGTGGTCGGGTTTAACCACCATAGCTAATAGTCCGTCATAAGAATGTTTACAATAAGCATCCATTTGTATACATATCTTAACTAGCATCAGACTATATTGCTATGTTAATTAATATTATAACGATTTTTTTCGATATTGTCAAGCTTATTCTATAGAATAAAATATATTAAAAAATCGACCCCCAAAAGGGGCCGATTTTCCATACTAACTTGTAATCAAAAGCGTTTACGCTAATTAAAACCGATAGTATTGAACATACAATTATTTTCTACTTTTAGATGCTAATGTAGCCAACATTGCTTCTTCAGTACGACGTCGTACTGCGTCCACTAATGGTTTAACTTCTAAAAATTCAGCATCAGTCAAACGAAATGTACGTCCTTTACGTTCAAATAAGGATTTTTTGCGACCTGCACCAGCCCGCTTGCCGCCCCAATTATTACCTTTCATGATAATGCCTCCCTCACAATAAGTAAAAATAAAGACGATTCACATTAAATACTAATTATACTGCTCTAGATTTAGTATATACTTTTATTTTCATAATTTCAAGATGAAAACACATATATAGTGAATTTATTTGATTGAATTCCTTCATCAATTCAAAAGTCATGCAAGGATTAATCAAAATCACTTTCATATACACGATATATGCAAAAGAAAAGCCAAAATAGAGCAAATGCTCTATTTTGGTTGTTTCTGATTTTTTTAACGAGGCCGTCCTTTTTTAGGATTATATAGATTCATTCCTTTATCGATACCTACTTCTACACAACCAAGAACAGCTTTCATCATAGCCTTAACGCCCTTCTTTACTGTATCCTGTTGTTCTTCTGGAAATCGTGATAATACATGATCTACAACGGTCCACTCAGGCAAAGGTCGACCAATGCCAAAACGAAAATGTGGAAAACCGTCCGTTCCTAAATGACTAATCATAGACTTGATCCCATTGTGTCCACCTGCACTTCCATTTGGTCGAATTCTAATCTTCCCAACTGGTAAGTCCATATCATCATATATAACATAAACATCCTCAGGTGTAAGCTTATAATATCGCATTAAAGGACCTACAGACTCACCACTAAGGTTCATAAATGTTTGCGGTTTTACCAACAATACTTTTTCGCCCGCTATCGTGCATGAACAGAGTTCCGCTTTATAATCTTCTCTCCATGGTGTATGACTCACTCCATCAGCAATAGCATCCACTACCATGAATCCGATATTATGACGAGTTCCCTCATAGTCCCTACCTGGATTTCCAAGTCCAACTATTAACTTCATCTTATTTATCAAACAAAGAGCTTACAGACTCTTCTCGGAAAATACGTAAAATCGCATCTCCCAATAAAGGAGCTACGGACAGTACTGTAATATTAGGTAATCGACGTTCTTCTGGAATATCAATTGTATTTGTTACAATTAACTCTTTAATGTTGGAGTTAGCAATACGTTCGCAAGCTGGATCTGTTAATACTGCATGTGTCACACAAGCGGTTACAGATTTAGCGCCAAACTCTTGTAATGCTTTCGCCCCTTCTACAAGAGATCCTGCTGTATCTACAATATCGTCAATAATGATACAGTTTTTACCTTGTACATCACCAATTAAGTTCATTACTTTCGCAACACCTGGTTGTGGACGTTTTTTCTCGATAATTGCAATTGGTGCACCAATACGGTCCGCTAAATCGCGGGCACGCGTTACACCTCCAAGGTCTGGAGATACAACGATGACATCTTCCATTTTCTTTTCATTAATATAGTTTGCAATAATGGAAGCCCCCATTAAATGGTCTACTGGCACATCAAAGAACCCTTGAATTTGACCTGCATGAAGATCTACAGTTACAAGGCGAGTCACACCAGCAGTTTGTAATAAGTCTGCCATTAATTTTGCTGTAATTGGTTCTCTACCACGAGTTTTTCTATCTTGGCGAGCATATCCATAATATGGTACAACGGCTGTGATATGACGAGCTGATGCACGTTTCAAAGCATCTGCCATGATGAACAACTCAACTACATTATCATTCACTGGATAGCTAGTTGGTTGTACGATAAATACGTCTTTACCACGTACACTTTCATCAATCATGACTTGTACTTCACCATTATTGAAGCGACCTACAAAGGCTTCTCCTATTGGAAGGTCCAAATAATCACAAATTTCTTTGGCTAATGCTGGATTTGCATTACCTGTAAAAATTTTGAGTCGTTTACCATCTTCTAATGTCATGTCATTACTCCTCTAAAACAATTGACTTACAATTTGATGCACAAAGGCTCTATGTATATTGTACTTCATTTTCTCAATTTTGTGTAAACTATTTTATCATTTTTTTACACATTGTTATTTCTTGAAAGTATCATCTGTTACCCAGTTCTCTTTGACCACTTGGCGAGCCCGTCCGAATGCTAATCCACGGTTTGGCACATTCTTCGTTATAGTGGAACCTGCAGCCACATAACTTTCACTACCAATCGTTACAGGCGCTACTAAATTAGAGTTACAACCCACAAATACGCCATCCTCAATGATAGTTCGATGTTTCTTTTTACCATCGTAGTTCACCGTGATAGTTCCGCAACCAATATTCACCTTCGATCCTACATCACTATCACCGATGTAAGATAAGTGAGGAAGTTTGGTACCTACCCCTACCACGCTATTTTTCACTTCTACAAAGTTACCAATTTTCACTTTGTCAGACAACACTGTATCTGGACGCAAATGAACAAATGGACCAATCACCGTATCGTTCTTGATTTCGCAATCATGTGCATAGGAATCATGGATATGGTTATTATCTCCTACTGTTACGTTGGACAAGCGTGTATTTGGCCCCAATATATTATTCGTTCCTACCACCGTATTGCCTTCTAGCGTTGTATTCGGATAAATAATGGTATCTGGTCCAACCACCACTTCTGGAGCAATATATGTACTATGAGGGTCCACTAGAGTCACGCCAGCTTCCATGAGCGCTAAGTTGGTGCGATTGCGCAAAATTAACTCTGCTTGTGCCAACTGCAAACGGCTGTTTACCCCTAAGGACTCATCACTATCCATAGTCATATATGCACTTACCGTTTTGCCAGCTCGTACAAGGATGCTCACCACGTCTGTAATGTATAGCTCACCTTGTGCATTGTCATCTGAAAGTTGCTCTAAACAAGGCCATAATTCTTTAGAGTCAAAAATGTACATGCCTGTGTTTACTTCGTGCACTTTTAATTCATCTAGTTTGCCATCTTTTTCTTCTACGATGCGTTCTACAGACTTAGCATCATTACGAATGATACGGCCATACCCATATGGGTTGTCCATGTAGGCTGTTAATACTGTGGCTGCCGCCCCTGTTTCTTTGTGGTGCGCCAACAATTGTTCCAATGTTTCTTGCGTTACTAATGGTGTATCACCGCACAACAACAAGATGAGACCATCATGGTTGCCCAATACAGATTCTGCTTGTTGTACAGCATGACCTGTGCCTTTTTGCTCTAATTGTGTGACGTATTCCGCACGGTCACCTAAGTAGGCTTTCACATCATCGCCACCAAAACCGACGATAACCACATTGCGCTTCGCCCCTATAGATTGAGCCGCTTCTAATACACGTTCCACCATAGCTTTACCAGCTACTTTGTGCAATACTTTCGGAAGTTTAGATTTCATGCGCGTCCCTTTACCGGCCGCTAAAATCAAACCAACTAATTCACTCATATGCATCCACCTTTATTGTTATTGAATAATAATCATATATAAATTAGCATACCATATTGTGGGAGATTTTTCGACACTAAATATAACTTTATTTTCAGTACACTCCATAAGTTCCTGTCATAGTTTTATGGATTCTATACCAAATTTTCTTCAATTTTGTTTATTTTATGTCATGAAGTACATATTTTTCATAACAATAATAGTTTTATGTCATGGACTCCAAATTCTTAATCAAAATAATGATTTTATGTCATGGGATGCAAACTTTTACTACCGTTTCTACCACAGCATGTTTTTTTATTCTCCTATCATCGATGATATAAATCTGTATACTTTCATACTGTGCACACTCAAATTTCAATACAACTACCATACATGCAATAAAGGAAAGCCTACTTTTAGGCTTTCCTTCGTAACTTTCACTAGCATATTCTACTAATGTCTATTCTTTTATTAGCATTGAAATATCTGTTTATGCTTTATCAGCAGCCGCATAGATTTTTTGTACTCCTCTATTAGATAAGTAGCAAGAGAACATACAAAGGACTACACCCACTAGCAATGTGTAGAAACCCATGTCCCAGCCCCAATGGTCTACAACGAAACCAAAGAGTGTTGTTCCTAAGGAACTACCCACAAGGTAACTCATAAAACCACGCAAGCCCACGGCAGATCCTAAGGCAAAGGTTGGAATGACTTCCATTGCCTGTACTGGAATCATAGATTGTGGAATGTAAATCAAGCAGCCTGTAATACAAGCAAATACAGTGGCCCACAAAATACTATCAGAGTTCATATACCCAATCACACAAGCAAAGATTACCACTAAGCAATAGATTGGTAATTGCATAATGCGACCTTTGAAGTATTTATCTACTAAGTAGCCTGCCAAGATAGTAGATGGAATAGCAGCCCATTCAAACAACATGTACGCTACACTCATCTCTGTTTTCGTAAAACCTTTTACTTTCAGTAAGTATAAAGGAATCCAAGTAATCATGCCAAAGCGTACCATGTATACGAATACGTCGATTAATACCAAATACCAAGAGTTTGGATTTTTAAATACAAAGTTGTAGAATACTTGGAATGCATTCATATTCTCTGGTTTGTCCGCTGCCATTTTAGCAGATTTTTGTCCTGCCGCTTCCTCTTGGAATACTTCCTCTACAGTTGGCAATCCTTCTTCGGTTGGTCGCTTACGAACAAAATACAAGACTAATAAGACACAAATAGCGGCCAAGATAGCTGGTACTGCAAATGTACCGATTCGCCAATGCTCTGTTCCTAAATAGCCAATCGCTACACCCACGATAGGTGCTACAATGCCTCCGCCTAAATTGTGGGACATATTCCAAATCGTACTAGCACGACCCCGCTGAGATCTAGGAAACCAATAGCCTACCGTAATAATTGAAGGTCCAACACCCATCCCTTGGAATAAACCTAATAAAATAACGAGTCCGATAAATAAGGAATAATGTGTGGTGAATCCCATCAATACATTTAAGATGACGCATAAAGTCAAACCGATAGCCATAAAATACTTCGGATTTGCTTTATCTGCCAACACAGACATGAATCCTTTGCTAAGTCCATATGTAATCAATAGACAGCTAGATAATAAGCCTAATTGCGTTTTACTTAAATCTAGCTCACCAGATAAATACGGCAACGCTAAATTGAAATTACTACGCACTAAGTAATAGGCTGCATATCCAATCCATACACCAATCAAAGAATTCATTTGCAAGCGTAAAAAACGACTTTTTACCTCTTGACTAACAACTTCCATACTAACGCCTCCTTTACATTGTATATCATGGCATAGTATATACCTTTTTCAATTGATAGGCTAGTAGTTTATTTCTAAAAGAGCCTCACCTTTTCTTACGAAAACCTATATACCTTTCTGTTAGGAACACAAAACGCCATACAATTCTAACTACACGTAGTCAGAAGCATATGGCGCTATGTACCGCATCTATGCCAATGCATGAATGCATCTATTTAATTTTATAATGCAAAGCGATAGGTTCTCGTTGCATAGGCTCGAACTGGTCGTCCGTTTCTAGTGGCTGGTACGAAAGTCCACTGATATGCTACTTGCATAACGGCTCTTTCAAATTCAGGTTGTCCGCTGCCGCCGATAATATCTACGGAGCTAACCGATCCATCTTTTTCTACCACTAATTGAACAACTACAGTGCCTGTTTTACCTTGGCGGAGCATTTTAGGAGGGTACGGTGCTTCTACATCACTGACTAGAGATAAACTACCAGCATCGACAATCACTCCATCATCGTTGCCGCCTCCCCCGTTACCATCTCCAGCGCCTTGGCCGTCGCCATCTCCGTTACTATCACCATTTCCATTGCTAGGTCCCGTACCTTCTCCACCGCCTCCAGGATTTTCTGGAAGTGCTGATGGCGGTGCTACAATCGCTACATTTTTAGGGGCTTCCACTTTCACTTGTTCTAAAATTGCTTCTGCGTCAGCTAGATTCGTAATCGGTGGTGGAATTTCACGTTTTTCAGTATGGGGTGCTGTAATCGCTGGTCCTGCACTCGGTTGCCCTGCACTACCTTTGTCCTCATGAACCAACTGCACCTCTACAATTTCATCCGATTCTGGTATCGGTGTTTGGATATGACCCAATACGCCTAGAAGTACTACAAGACCTATATTTGTCAGTCCGGATATCACTGCGGGTATACGCCATCGTCTATCCATAGTACCTCCTTATTTACTATCTGTCGCAATGGATACTTTAACAATACCCATTTGTTTCAATGTGTCTAAGACAGTAACAAATGTGCCATATTCAGCTTTCGCATCACCACGCAAGATAACGACCATGTCATCGCCCTTCGCTTTTTCAGCTTGCAAGTAACGAATCATTTGGTCAAGCGTCACCGGTTGCGCTTCCACATAGATTTGTCCGTTACTTGTTACAGTAATTGGAATTTTACGTTGCAAGTCCACTTTCGATGCCACCGCTTGTGGTAATTGAATTGGCACAGATTTTTGTACGACCATTGTCAACATACTCATCATGAAAAATACCAATAAAAAGAAGATGATATCAATCATTGGAATAATCATGAGTTTCGGTTTAGACGTAGTCCGTAAGGATCTAAGCCGCATGGTTGTCACCTGCCAATTCCGCCATATACATAGCACTTGCATCTTCAATTTGGCTAATCAAAATATCTTGTTGTTGCACTAAGTATGTATGTAAAATTAAAGCAATAATTGCCACGATCAAGCCTGTGGCTGTAGCAATCAAGGCTTCCCCTACGCCGCCAGTGATGGCAAATGGTTGTCCTTCAGAAATGGATAATACACTGAAAGACCCAATCATACCTGTTACTGTACCCAACAAACCCAACAAAGGAGCCATGGTAACGATAGATTCAATGTAGTTCAAATATTGGCGTAATTTTGCAGATTCACTAATCGTTGCTGCTTCCAATAATTTTTCTTGTTGCTCTTTGTTGTTGCCACCACGAGCTGCTTCTGCAATGACATGCGTAGCCATACCTTTGCTTGTTTCTTTTAAAGCTTGTAAGCCTTTCCAGTTGCTTTGTTGTACTAGTGGGATAATCTTTTCACGCAATGCATTTACATCATCTAACATAGAGCGATAAAAGCGCAAGCGCTCAACGAAAACAATCACAGCAATGAAAGAACAAAGTAACAATGGATACATAACATACCCACCCTTAATAAATAATTCAAATAATTCCATGTGATATCTCCTTATAGATAAATACTTATTTCACTGTTTCCGTAAAAATAATATGAATAGAATCTTCTGTCGGACCTTCTACGATGCGACTATGTACACCATATAGGTTTTGAATAAACTCTGGTGTCAGCAACTCTTTTGGCGTCCCTGTGCCAACCACTCGTCCTTTTTCTAGGGCAACTAGACGATGACAGAATTGGGATGCCAAGTTTAAATCATGAACAGCCATCAATACAGTTACACCCGCATCACGAACGATTTCCAACATTTCCAATTGGTACTTGATATCCAAATGATTCGTTGGTTCATCCAAAATCAGACATGGGCTTTCTTGTGTTAAAGCTCTGGCCAAAATCACACGTTGTTGCTCGCCCCCTGAAAGGCTCAAGAAACTACGTGTTTCCATATGATCCATACCTACCTGTGCTAAAGCCCGTCTAGCTATAGTATAGTCCCCCGGCGTATCTCCTTCAAGTAATTTTTTATGAGGCATACGCCCCATAAGTACAATATCCATCACTGAAAAGTCAAATTGGTATTGATTATGTTGTGCCACTACCGCCATTTGCAAAGCACTTTCACGAAATGAAAGTTCATCTAAGGCGCGGCCATTCAACATAATTTGTCCTGCATTAGGATGCAATGTACGATAGATACATTTTAACAACGTACTTTTACCACTACCATTAGGACCAATTAGACCTACAATTTCACGGTCTTGCACTTTTAAATCTATACCTTGTAAGATTTGCGTTTGTCCAATGCCAAAGGCAACTTGTTCTACTTGTAAATTCATTAATTACCTCCGAACGCATAGGTTTGCTTAATCATTAAGTATACAAAAGCTGGCGCACCGATAACAGAAATTAAAATACCAATCGGTAATTCCGTATGAGGAATAATCGTTCTACTGAGTGTATCTGCCACCACAAGTAATAAAGCGCCTCCCAAGGCAGAGATAGGAATTAAACCTTTATGATTTGTGCCTAAGGCTTGACGTACAATATGAGGAATCAGCAACCCAACGAATCCAATAATACCTGCTGCATATACGGCAAAGCCTATCATAATTGAACTCATTACAAGGTATAATTGACGATATCTGTGTAAGTCTACCCCTAATGTGATAGCTACTTCATCACCTAGTAACATCAAGTTCAAAATGCGAGTTTGGAACCAGAAGAATACAATTGGCAATAGAATAACAAATAGCATAATGCCAATCAAATCCCAATTAGCCCCTGCTAGACTACCCATCATCCAGAAAGCTACGTTTTGAATCCCTTCTTTATCCTTCGCGAAATATACGATAACACTCGTAAAAGCACTGCAAACGGCGCTCAATGCCATCCCGGCTAACAACAATTTAATCGCATTAGCTCGGCCACCCATATTGGCAATAATAAGCACACCAAAGGATATAACCATAGCCCCTATGAAAGCCATGATGCCCACATATTCTTCACCAAAGGCAATGCCTACACCCATTAAAATAGCTACTGTGGCCCCTGTGGATGCACCTGATGAAATACCTAAAATATATGGATCTGCCAGTGGATTTTTAACAATGGCTTGCATAATGACACCACTGACAGCAAGTCCTGCACCGACTAAAGCCGCCAAGATAACCCGTGGCATACGCAACATCCATACAATATCGTTCAAAGCCCCTTGCCGTGGATCCTCAATCGTAATGGTATTGACAAATTTTGATGCCACTACTTGCCACAATGTATGTGCTGGAATATGGACTGTCCCTAAAAATAGAGACCATGCCATACCCGCAATCAATAGGGCTATGAGTATAATTCCTACACCCACCACTGTGAATGTATGTGTTCGATTACTCATGAATACCTCCTGTAAAATTAGGATACAATCCGTGAATCATAAGATTCAATCCATCATGGATTCGTGTACCTGCGCTATACACCATAAATAGGGGAACCCCATGTACTCGATGATTACGTATGGCATCCACATGTTGTAATGTAGGATTCTTATATAGATTGTCTATGAGTTCATCTTGCCGTTCATAATCTTCTTCTACTAGCACCAAAAAGATAACTGATGGATTTAAATGAATCAACTCTTCTGCATTGATTGTCTGTCCTGCCTCAGAAATAAGATGTCCCCCTATTTCTTCTAGCATATTTCCTGCTAATGTTTCCTTATCATACACACGATACTGGCGACCCGAATTTTCGAGTATTAGAACCGTATCTTTCGTATGCTGTGCTTCTCCATAGGACCTTGCCTCTGCCACTGCACGTTTCGTTCGATTCACTAGCGCCTGTGCCCGTTCTTCTCTATTGACAATGGCTCCTAGATCAAGAATATATTGATATTCTCCTTCTACTGTTCTCTTAGATTGTTTATAGGATGCTCTTGAAATATAGCTATGAATCCCACGTTGTGCCCAGAAATCTGTACTCTTCCAATTATTCTTTTGAAAGGTAGAATACCATCCTACAAGCAAGTCTGGTTCCCATAATAAGGTAGTTTCTACATCAGGAATTTCCATACTTTTATAAGGAATTTTTTCATAGGCTTCACGATATTCTTCGGCAATATATTTACTGTCAGGCACCCCTATAGCGGCAATCATACGATCACCTACACCAAGGGCAAGCAATGTTTCTACTGAACTTTGCCAAACACCCATGATGCGCCGTGGTTCCCCTTCATAGGTGACATCTTGATCAGTTCCTTTACTCGTTAACTGATTCACTGTGCGCGGTCCTACTTCATGAACAATCGCCGTACTTTCCACATACTCAGGCATGGGAATAAATTCTTCCATACCATGTAGATGCGCGCTGTATAATCCTAATATGATAGCTAACATACATCCAGTTATATATAACTTTCTCATTTATTCACCTAAACGAAAGAGCTACCAAGGTAGCTCTTTCATGAATCATTATTAGAATTTGTATTTAGCACCAATCATAGCTTGACGAGCTGGCATTGCGGAACTACCTGGGCCATATACGGCATAGCTAGTAGTTTCGTATGCTTCATTTGTTAAGTTTGTCACTGCCACGTATGTTGTTAAATCTTTGTTAACATCATAGTTTAAATTCCAATCCACTACTACAAAGCGTTTCGATGTAAACGCTTCAATATTAGAGCCTGTGTAATAATTCACTAACAACCCAGAAGATACCTTACCTGCATCATAGTTCACATTGAAAGTATAGTGATTCGCAGGGCGTAATTTATTAATACCTGTATTAATATCGCCAGAATTATTGTAGTTCCATGCTGGATTTACTACATAACCTGGTTTCGCAAACCATTTATCTTTTAAATGACTGTACGCCACACCAACCGTCCAATTTTTATTAAGCTTATGATCTACTGTAAGGTTAAAAGATGTTTTCTTTTGATTTGCATTCACAGGAACACTTTCAAAACCATTCGGAGTTCTTACTTCAAAGCTAGCAATAGCATTTGTCATGTCAGTAAGACTATAGTTTGCACCTACAGTAGTTTTTTATTAAATACTTTTTGATAGCCTACAGTATATACATTTCCTTTTTCATCTTTTAAGTTTGTTTTTGTCCCATCATAGGCAGAAACATAATCACCACTACGCAATGGACGAAGAACTTTTGTCCATCCTGTATATACTGTACTACCATCATGCAGTTGATATTGTAAGTTTAAAGATGGCGTCACTACATGAGTAGAACCACCTAATGATTTTTTAGAATTATCTACATAATCACTATATCGAACAAAACGAATTGCTGGTGTGATATCAAATTGATCATTCACATGAATTTTATCTTGCACATAACCATATAAAGAATTACGTTTTACAAATGTTTTTACTGTTCCTTTAGATGTTTGATACACATGATCGTTTTGATCTTTATCGTAGGAAATATTTCCGATGATATCATGTTTACCTATAGAACGTGCTACTTGTAATTGAACTCCACGTTTTCTTTCATCATAATAATGTCTTGGATCTTGTGCTTTACCACCCGTTTTGGCTACCCATTCTTCCAAGGCAGCTTTACTATCACCAGGGAATGGCGCCAAATTCTTTGCAATCCATGCATCTAATAAAGCTCCATCTTTAGCACCATCTGGGAAATCCTTTGTAAATTGATCCCCAACTTTGTTAAATGCTAGGTTACTTATTCCATCATCATGTAATACCCAAGCATATTTATCGCTACTTAAATATTGATGACTTTGGCGATAAAACCGTACAAAGCTTTCCATATCAGATTGACGATCAAAAGTGTATTTTACATCCACATCATTATTTTTATACTTACTATAGGAATTGTAACCAAATCCATCTAGAGCAAATAAATTATGATATGCAGGGTTTCCTTTTTCATTTTGTACAACTTTATATTTATTTTCGTTCTCATAGTCCCCTGAATAGTCTTCATTTAGGATTAACTTACCATCTTCATCACGTTCACCAACAGCAGCTTTAAATATAATTTGGTTCCAATCTTTTTTATTCCAATATTTTAGGTTTGGTGTAGAAATCGGATATCCATCTTTACCTTGTTGATGATTAATAGATACAGTTAAACGTTGTGTATCACTAAAATCTTTATCAACTCGCACATTAGCGCCTCGCTCATCAAAACGAGAGCCACCCAATATTCCAATGTCTCCGGTATGTCCATCACGATATTTTGTATCACCAGACATCACTCTATGTAAGCCTATATAATAGTGTAGAGAGTTGTCATTACCTACACTGCCGGAATAAGATAGATCATAATTATGCTTACCCCATGTTCCTGTAGAAATATCCACAGTTCCTTGATTAATTGCACTGCCCTTTCTTGTGATGATATTGATAACACCCCCAGTAGCATCAGAACCATATACAGAGGCTCCTGGACCTTTAATTACTTCGATTTTATCTACTGCATTAATATTGATAACTTGGTCAAGGTTTACTCCTGTAGACTTACTACCTGACTCACTGCTACCCGCAATACGAGTACTTGTAGAGTTATCTACACGGCGACCATCCACCATAATAATGACACGAGTATCTCCATTAATGGAAATACCGTTATTGAAAAACTGGAATCCATATTCCCCACCACGGTATCCTGGGTTATGGAATGTAATACCAGGGATACGTTTGATGGCTTCTGTTAAATCAGCGTAATGACGTTTTTCAATTTCATCACGAGTGATAACTTTTACGTCACCGCCTGTACGATAATAAGATTGTTCTGTTACTGTGTTACCAAATTGATCTTTAGAACGATCCCCTTTCACTACCTTTGTATCTAATTGGTAGTGGTCTAAATGCTCATCGAATGCCGCTTGTACGCCGCTGAATGTAGTCAATGCTACACAGGCTAACAGAGCTGCAGAAATGCGCTTATTTGTTACTTTCATGAATATACCTCCAAAATTTCGTACGCCCAATACGATTTAATATATATGCATTGCTTTTAATACATAAAAACATACTGATTGTAATTATACTTCATCGCATCTTCATTTTACAATATTTTTTCAAATATAACTATATTTCATATTTAAGTCATTCTATATTATCTAAATTTATTATTTTTATGCTACCTTTAGCTTTTCATTATACATAATATTTTCCTATAGAATATGTATGCAATCTATGGTACTATGATAATTAAATACACTAAAGGAGGTATCTATGCAACAAACTAATAAAAAAGGCCTCATCACCGCTTTAGGTTGCTACCTTATTTGGGGGCTTTTACCCATTTATTGGGGACTCCTTCATCATATATCAGCCTATAGCGTATTAGCGCACCGTATCATATGGTCTGCTTTTTTCATGTCTTTTGTTGCTATCCTTTTCAACTTTCAACAATTTAAAAAGGATTGCATTCATTTAAAAACCAATGTATCTCAACTTTTGTTATTATTCACGGCATCCCTTTTGGTATCTAGTAATTGGGGCTTATACATTTGGGCCATATCTAACAATCGTGTGATGGATACTAGTTTCGGCTATTATATTAATCCACTGCTCAACGTTGTGTTAGGAGTCTTTATTTTCAAAGAAAAGCTAACGTTCGCCCAGTGGTTTAGTGTGGGCTTAGCCACGATAGGTATCATCTTTATTTCTTTACAAATGGGGAGTACGCCTGACTTGGCACTAGCCATTGCCTTAACATTTGGCCTCTATGGACTGGTAAAGAAAAAATTGCTGATCCATCCATTTACAAGTATCGCCTTTGAAGCTTGGCTCGTAGTACCATTAGCTATAATCTACACCACCTACATCGATACAAATTCTTGGACGGCTTTTCAACATGATTCATTCACAGCCGCTTTATTTGTAGGGTCTGGTCTCACAACATCAGTCCCCCTCGTTCTTTTCAGTTATGGCGCTCGCCTATTACCATTAAACTTATTAGGGTTCCTGCAATACCTATCGCCCACCATCGCTTTACTTATTGCCATCTTCTATTTCGGTGAAAGCTTCGATACCAATAAAATGATTGCCTTTTCTTTCATTTGGGTAGCCCTTGGAATCTATACAGCATCCAATTACACTAAATAAATATAAAACAGCCTGTGCATCATTTGCGCAGGCTGTTTTCATAGCATGACCTCTGTATTGTAAGAAATATAAATACTCCTCAATATCCTCATAGGGAAATGCAGATAACCCTGTCGCTACTGTTTTCAATATATTATATAGCACTAATATTTTTAACGTATTTTTATGATACCCTAAACCTAAAACATCTTACAAAATCATTTTCTTTCTTGCAAAACTTTTATAATTCTGTATCCCTAGCAACTGAAAATTATTTTTATTTACTGTATACTAAACACATAAAAGGAATCGGCTCTCCTGAGAGTACGCTCCCCATACTTTATCACGCTAGACCTATGGTATCCATGTGTGCAGCAATGTCTGCATTCTTTCAGCCAACACAAGACGATACCATAGCAATGATTATACTAGTATTAGATACAGAAAGGACTCGCACATGGACACAATGAAACAAGCTCTTGGGCTTACAGGCAATGACAGAATGGAAGTTATGATCGATATTAAAGACCGCTTTCTCGGTGGCACCTTAGATTTAGAAACAGCTCGTACGTTATTGAAAGAAAAAATCGGCACGTGCACCCCTGATGAATTTGCCTATGGTGAACAACAATTAAAAGGTTCTTATACTGACGAAGAAATCACCCATCGTATGGATGACTTATTAGAATTATTTGATGGTATTTTAATTCGTGCGAACAATGAATATCCTGAACATCATCCATTAACAGTGTATCTAAATGAAATCAACGCCATGGAACAACAGTTAACAGAAATGGAAGCTCTGTTACAAGCACCTCACTTCATTCTCAACCCTTGGCTTGGTGTATATGATGCCCTCACTACTTGGCGCATCCATTTGGCTCGCAAACAAAATCAATTATATCCAGTCCTAGAGCGTTACGGTTTCGATCGTCCGACAAAAATCATGTGGACCTTCGACGATGCTGTTCGTGATGCTATCTCTGAAAGTAAACAACTCCTAGAATCTGGGAAGGAATCTGAATTTTTAGCTAAACAAGCGGACGTCATCGATATTATCCGTGACCTCAATAACAAAGAAAAAGAAGTACTAATCCCAACAGCATGGAAATTATTACAAGACAGTGACTTCATTACTATGAGCCAAGGTGATCATGAAATTGGGTTTGCTTTCATCGCCCCTCCTCCATTTTATAAAGGCCGTCCTGATGCGGAACCTAAGAACCTGGGAGAAACTTCTTTGAATGCTGTACAGGTAACAACACAATATAAAAGTGCTGGATATGACGGAAACTCCCAATTAGGTGGTACTGGTAACCCTACTGCATTGTTACAAGAGTTAGCCCAATTAGTTGGTAAATATGCCATTAATGGAAGCCCTGAACAAACGCATGACCTAGCTGTGGGCTCCTTGACAATTGAACAAATTAAATTAATCTTCAAATTCTTACCTGTAGATATTACTTTTGTAGACGAAAATGACTTAGTTCGTTTCTATAATGATACAAAGCACCGCATCTTCCCTCGCAGCTCTAATATCATCGGTCGCATCGTACAAAACTGCCATCCAAAGAAAAGTCTACCTTTAGTACAAGAAATTATCGATTCTTTCAAAGCTGGTAGACAAGATTACGCTGAAATGTGGATTAACAAGCCGGACCTATTCATTCATATCGAATACATCGCCGTGCGCAATGAAGAAGGTCAATTTAAAGGTATTTTAGAAATGGTTCAAGATTGCACGCATATTCGTAGCTTAAGCGGTTCTCGGAAAGAACTTATTTGGGAAGGTTCTAATTCTGCGTACCATGCCGTAGACCACATCGATTACAAACATGTACGCCAAGAGGATAGTACAACTAACTCAACTGAACAAGGTACGGTGCCAGAAAGCACACCACAATCTACGGTCTATGAAAATGATCTAGGTTTAACAGGAGATACCAAACTATTCCCTCTATTTGATATAATCCCTGGTCTAAAAGATCACATGATTCATATCAATCCAAACTTTAAAATGCTAAATTCTCCACTTGCTAAATTAATGAAACATAAAGCTACTTTATCCATGGTGGCAGAACGTGGTGAGATGACATTAGATGCATTAATCCAAGCTATTTTAGCTTTCAAATATAAGAATCAATAATATATTGGAGGACTATCCATGATAGTCCTCTTCTATTCTTATTTCTAGTCCTTTTATATGTTACTAAACAGTTCGCTGAAGGACCTATGTATTGTATAAACGTTAAAAAGACAGACACAGTTTTACTGCAAAACTATGTCTGTCTTTTTGATTACTCAATCTCTTTATTTTTAATTTTTTCCAAGAATATTTCGATCCGTTTTACCGCTTCTTTGATATTCTGCAAGGAATTAGAATAGGCTACACGAACAAATCCTTCACCACAGTCACCAAAGGCATTACCTGGTACAATAGCGATGCGTTGATCATAGAGTAGTTTTTCACAAAACTCTTCCGATGTCATGCCTGTGCTCTTAATGGACGGGAATACATAGAATGCCCCTTCTGGCTCGAATGTATGAAGTCCCATACGATTAAAAGCGCTCACCAACAAGCGACGACGCATATCGTATTCTTCACGCATGTATTGGATATCTTTATCCCCATTTTTTAACGCTTCGATAGCTGCGTATTGGGACATAGACGGAGCACTCATAATACCATATTGATGCATCTTCGTCATTTGTGCAATAATCGGTGCTGGACCTGTGGCAAATCCAAGGCGCCAACCAGTCATCGCATAGGCTTTGGAAAATCCATTAATTAAGATTGTCCGCTCTTGCATACCTGGTATAGATGCAATAGATACATGTGGTTCATCACCATAGGTAAGTTCACTGTATAACTCATCGGACAAAATAAATAAGTCATGCTTGATAACCACTTCTGCAATAGCTTCCAAGTGCTCACGGCGTAATACCGCCCCTGTTGGATTATTAGGGAATGGTAATACTAACAGCTTTGTCTTCTCTGTTACAGCCGCTTCAATCGCCTCTGGAGTCAGGCGGAACTCATCTTCTTCTTTCGTGATAATCTGTACTGGTTTGGCACTACACAATTCAGCTAATGGCGTATAGCACACAAAGCTTGGCACGGGAATCAACACTTCATCCCCTGGGTTTAATAAGGTACGACAAGTTAAGTCAATGGCCTCTGAGCCACCTACCGTTACAATCACTTCTGTTGCTGGGTCATAGGACACGTGATATTTCCGTTCTAACCATTTAGCAATTTCTTCCCGTAGTTCCATAAAACCACGGTTAGGAGAATACCAAGTTTTTCCCTTTTCTAATGTATTAATACCTTCTTCACGAATATGGTAGGGCGTAGCGAAATCTGGTTCACCAATACTAAGGGAAATGACATTATCTAATTCATTAGCAATTTCAAAAAACCGTCGAATCCCCGATGGTTTAACTGCTTTAATTTCAGCATTTAAATAGTTGTCATAATTAATCATCGAATACATTTCTCCGATCTTCACGAACTCCACCCGTGTGGAACACAATATTATTATCTTTATAACGTGTTAAGATAAAGTTTGTCGTGGTGGAAAGCACTGAATCTAATGTAGATAGACGGCGAGATACAAACAAAGCAATATCACGCATGCTAGCCCCTTCTACGATAACCGTTAAATCATAGCTACCAGACATAAGGTATACACCTTGTACTTCTGGAAATTCCATAATTCGTTCTGCCACTTTATCAAAACCTTGATCTGGAGCAGGAGTCACGCCTAATTGGATAAGAGCAGTAGATTTGTTTTGGTCTACTTGTTCCCAATCAATGACTGCTTGGTACCGTTTAATAATACCAGACTCCTCAAAGGCTTGAATACGACTTGCCACATGTTCCTCTTCACTGTTAAGCATAATGGCAAGGTCGGCGGCCGACATAGAGGCGTCCTCATCTAATAAACGTAATAAACGATGATCCAATGTGTCTAATTGTACTGTCATAAGGGAGACTCCTTTCTTATGATTCACATCTATATCTTGTAAACTATAGCATTGTTATATAATTCTCAATGCTTATCTTTTTATTATAGTCAGTTTCTCTGAAAGTAGCAATACATTATATTACACCTACACAATTTAATCGCAAGATAGTCTGCTCGAAGCAAGTCTATACTGATGATCGGACTAGAGATACAACGCATCCCCTCATGTTAGTATTTCTCTCATACCAGTTTCTAACTTCGTGGATAGTCACACTCTAAAAAAATTTTATATCTGCGCTTCCCCTTCCCAATCGCCGGGAACACACTAAATTGATTTATATAATACGCTCACATCACTATTCTTACCTACTCTTTTCTCCTATGTATCCACCCATATATTGTTAACTTAGTTAAGTTCTATAGAAAATATTTATATAACCTTTACAAGATTCGAAATTAGGTATATTCTATAGAACGTATTACAAAAGGAGGAGTTATCCATGAATGCCCAATCGATACAAAATCAAGAAGAAACACTATTTAATTCTGGATTCATCAGTATTACTATCATTAATTTTATTGTCTTTTTAGTGTACTACTGCTTTGTAGTCATTACCGCTAGTTATGCTACCAAGGAACTGCACTCTACTGTCGCTGAAGCAGGATTTGCTACTGGTATTTATATTATTGGCACCTTATTCGCTCGCCTTATTATGGGACAACGCTTAGAACTTATCGGCCGTAAAGAGGTACTTCGGTATGGAGCTATTTTTTATTTCCTCACTACCCTTGCGTATCTCATTGCCAAAGATATTCTAATCTTGGATGCAGTCCGTTTCCTAAACGGTTTTGCTTACGGTACTGTATCCACCGCAGCCAATGCTGTAGTTACTGCTTACATTCCGAAATCGAAAGATGGAGAAGGCATCAATTATTATGGTCTTAGCACTAGTTTAGCAGCGGCTATTGGCCCTTTCATTGGCATGATTTTATTACCTGCCGTTGGTTTTACTTGGATTATTTATTTAGCCGTCCTATTATCCATCGGTGTTGCCATCGCTTGTTTACGATTCCCTGTACAAAATTTAGTACTATCCTCTACGGAAGCAGCCTCCATGACATCTTGGTCTATGAAGAATTTCATTGAACCACGTGTATCCTTCATCGCCTTTCTTGGATTCCTAATGGGCTTAGCCTATTCTAGCGTACTCGGTTTCCTTTCTATCTTTACCCATGAAATCGGTCTCATTACAGCAGGAGCCTTCTTCTTTGTGGTTTATGCCCTTGTGATTACCGTGACCCGTCCTATTGCAGGTCGTATCTTCGATGAACGTGGCGAAAATGCTGTCATGTATCCTAGCTATATATGTTTAACAATTGGTCTTTTACTCATCGCTTATAGCTCCAATGCAGCATTACTACTTATCGCCGGAGCCTTTGTAGGCTTAGGTTATGGTACCTTTATGTCTAACGGACAAGCTATTTGCTTGAAAGCTGTAGAACCTGCCAAAATTGGGGTAGCTCTTTCCACCTATTTTATCGGATTAGATCTCGGATTAGGCGTCGGACCTTATACATTAGGAATCTTACATGGCTTACTATCCTACAGCGGAATCTATATGGTATCTGCCATCATTCCAATTATCGTATTGATACTTTATGCCATCTACTATAAACCTGTAAAAGAAGAAGCGATTTACGAAGAGGAGATTCCTCAACATCAATAAACCTATAGATAAAAAAAGTGTCCTATACCTTATGCTATGACATACATATGCATATCGGTATAGGGCACTTTTATATTATCCTTTTGTTACAAATATACGAATTTTATTCGTTCTATCAATTAAATTAGTATCATTAAACCAAAATTTAAGAGTATCATAGCCAATATATCTTTTTATGAAAACCGTTTTCTCATTACTATAGATTATAGTTCCTAACTCATCATAACAGTTTACAATAAAATCTAAATTACAATTAAATTTACCATCCATAATTTCAAGAAGAATATAAAACGATTGTGTACTCCCTTTATCAACTTCTTGTATTCCATAGGACTGTACATTAATTTGAAAAAACTGAAATGTTTTTTCATTGATTTCAATAGCATTATATAATCGTTCTTCATCAGTAACTGTATTCATAGTCCCTCCCTAAGCACACTCATTGTATGATACTTACATTAAAGTCCATTTAGACATAAAAAAATAGACCAACCGAAGTTGGTCTAAATGGTGCCGAGGACCGGAATCGAACCGGTACGGTTATCTCTAACCGACGGATTTTAAGTCCGTTGCGTCTGCCTGTTCCGCCACCCCGGCATGGGTGGAATTTGTGGAGGCGGCACCCAGAATCGAACTGGGGAATAAAGGTTTTGCAGACCTCTGCCTTACCGCTTGGCTATGCCGCCAAAAAAGTGGAGCGGAAAACGAGATTCGAACTCGCGACCCCCGCCTTGGCAAGGCGGTGCTCTACCGCTGAGCTATTTCCGCAAATGGTGCCTCAGGGCAGAATCGAACTGCCGACACACGGATTTTCAGTCCGTTGCTCTACCGACTGAGCTACCGAGGCAAGTAGTGGCGACCCCGATCGGATTTGAACCGACGATCTTCGCCGTGACAGGGCGACATGTTAACCGCTACACCACGGGGCCATTTGACTACTTTGTTAGTATACCCTATTTCATATTTCTCGTCAATACTTTTTTATATTTTTTTATAAACATTTTTTATTTCTCTGAAATCAGCTGTACAAGCCATTTCATGCATTATGGGAGTACCTACAGATATGGATTAGTCCCTAATTCATATCTCAATGTAGTACTCGAACCATGTCCAGGATATATCACATAAGATGGGTCTAAAGTCATAATTTTTTGCAATGTCTTTTCCATAGCCTTTGAATCACCATTATAAGTATTCACTTTTCCTATAGTCCCCTTAAATAAGGTATCTCCTGTAAATAAAATATGCTTATACCCAATACATACACTACCCGCACTATGCCCTGGCACCTCCCATACATGCAAAGAAAAAGGTTCTATCTGTAAAGGCCCCTCTTCTAACGCAACATATGGAGAAGTAAATCGTTCTTTATATCCCGATGGCATACGCCGTTTGACTAATAATAGTTCCTCATCTTTAGCATGCATATACACAGGGATATGGTAGGATTCTACCAACGTATCTACGGCACAAATATGATCTGCATGACCATGGGTCAGCACAATACCTACGGGTGTCACATCCTGTAATTCTTTCATGATACGCTGTCCATGAAAGCCTGGGTCAATAATAAGAGCGTATCCATTTTCTTTCAGAATATAACAATTTGTTTTATACAAGCCTTGAGGCGTTCTTACTACGTCCATCGAATCGACCATATCCTTTCCCTGTTTTTGCAAAATATCCTCGCCAAAAACCTGGATGCAGTAATACAAGCAATGTAAACAGTTCTAACCGCCCTAACAGCATATTGATGATACAAACAACTTTAGCCAATGGAGACAGAATGGTTAATGTTTCCGTAGGTCCTAAGCTACCAAATGCAAGACCTACATTTCCTAATGTGCCAGTCACAAGCCCTAATACATCTCCAATCGGTAGCCCTGTAGTAGATATCAACACAGAGGAAATACCAAAGATTAAGAGATAGAAAAAGAAAAACTGTTGCGTCATATGTAACCACTTAGTAGGTAATACATGTCCATTTAATCGCACCATTTGTACCATATCTGGATGAATGGCTTTACGCAAATGTAGGATACTACTTTTTGCTAAGATAATAATTCGAATAATCTTTATACCACCTGTTGTGGATCCACTACACCCCCCAAAGAATGTCCCCATGAATAGTACCATCTGTGCTAAGCTAGGCCATTGATTATAATCCACAATGGCAAACCCCGTACCTGTTTGCATAGATACTAATGTAAATAAGGAATTTTGAATATGAGATATATCCAAGCCCCCCGCTTCCCAGCTGAGCGCTACCAATACTAATACTGATCCAATACAGAGGGTCATCAAATACATACGATATTCAAAATCCCGCCAAATTTCTTGTATCCCCTTTTGCCAAACAGATTGATACACCGCAAAGTTTCCTCCTGCTAGCACCATAAATACCAATAATATGATACATACAATAGGTGCATCTGCATAAGCAAAGGTCCCTCCCGTCATAGGGGCCAATCCCCCAGTGGCAACGGTAGCAAATGTTAGGTTAATTGCTTTAAAATAATCTACCCCTGCCAACCACAGCAATGATGAACAAACTATAGTAAATACCATATAGGTGCGCAACAAATTTCCCGCAATAGAACGAATTCTAGGTAATACAATGCCAGGTCTTGGTACAGAGGCTTCCGCTTCAAAAAAATGAGCTGCATCAGCCCCCAAATTACGAAGGAACGCTAAGACTAAGACAATCATTCCCATGCCACCAATCCAATTCGTAAGGCCACGCCATAAAATGAAAGTTCTCGGCAATGAACTGACATCATCAATCATAGTTGCTCCCGTTGTCGTAATCCCTGATACAGCTTCAAAAAGTGCATCTACAAAGCTTGTAAAGACACCACTAAAGTAAAAAGGCAAGGCTGAAAATATAGCTGCAAATAACCAGCTTGAACTGACCACCAAGAAACCATCTCGCAAGCTATAGGAGTCTGTATCTGTTCCATAATAATACAATACGCCCCCTAATACACCAGACAGCGCGCTTGCTACAAGGAATGAATAGTATCCTATACCTTCATCTAAGATACCAAAGAAAAAAGGAACTAATATGAAGAGGGCTAGTGTAATCAATACTTGCCCCACTACTCGCATAATATTTTGAATGCGCATAAAATCCTCCTTTCTTTCATCATACTTCCTTATCCGCCTACATAGGTAAGGAGTTTATTAACATATTCTGGCAATGTAAAAATAACAATATGATCGCCTTCTAATAATTGGGTATCTCCTTTTGGCACAATTGTACGATTATCTCGCACCACAGCACCCACTAAAGATTTACCAGGGAATTTTAAATCTTTTAAGTATTGATTCATTAAATTTGAACGATTGGTGATGCTAATCTCGATAGCTTCTGCTTTGGAACCTTCAAAGGTGGAAATATTAATTAAATTTTCTCCTTCTCGGATGAGTCTCAAAATTTGACCTGATGTTAATAACCGTGGGGAGAATACCACATCGATACCTACTTGTTCCATTAAAGTAATATATTCTAAGCGACCGACACGGACAAATGTTTTAGGAACCCCTAAATGTTTCGCTAACAGTGCTACCAATAGATTCAGCTTGTCATCATCTGTTAAGCAAATGATCACATCGTTGTCACTAATCTCTTCTGCCTGTAATAAGTCAACATCTGTACCATCTCCATGAATCACAATGGATCGACTCACTAGGGCAGCTAGTTGTTCACAACGATCTAAATCCTTTTCAATAACCTTCACATCATATCCATCAGCTTCTAATAGTAAGGTAAGATGCCGCCCTATAAGACCTGCACCAATGATAACGACCCGTTGAGTAGGACGACTTACTTCATTCAACCATACTTCCACCTTATCGATGCTTTCCTTCGCCCCTAGAAAGAATACATTATCTAGGTATTCCAAGGTACTTTTACCATGAGGAATAATCATATCGCTACCACGCATAATCCCAACTATAAGCACATTAGGGGGTAATTCCAATTTTCGCAAGGGTATTCCCGTCACATGTAAATTGTTGCGAATCTTAAACTCCACTAACCGTACAGCACCACTAGCAAAGTCTTCTACATCTAAAGCGGCTGGTGTTTTTAAAACTTTGTAAATTTCTTGAGCTGTTACCATTTCAGGATTGATAAAGAGATCAATGCCCAAACGGTCACGAATCACTGCATTGGTACCATTTTCATACTCTGTATCACGAACTCGTGCAATCGTCTTAGGAATACCAGCCGCTTTACCAAGCATACAAGCCAGCATATTAACTTCATCCGAATCCGTTACAGCAATAAGCATACCAATATCTTCGATTCCTATTTCTTGCAATAAGGCGATGCTACTACCATTCCCTTGCACTAAATTCACATCTAAATTATTTTCTAAATTTTTAATGCGATCTCCATTTTTTTCAATGACATACACATCATGTTGGTCTTGTGCCAATCGCTGAGCCAAGGAGTAGCCTACTTTACCAGCACCTACTACCACAATTTTCATGACATATCCCCCTATTTTGTTTCCTCTACGGTAGCAGATTGTTCATCCGCCTCTAGTAAAGTGGCTTGACCTTTCTCTGTTAATAGGGTCCACCCATCTTCTTGCACAATGAGCTCTGCTTTCATCAGATGCCCTAAGGCACGTTTAAAAGCAGCCTTACTGATGTTAAATTTATCTTTAATGATAGGTGCTGATGTACCATCACCATAAGGCATACGCCCATGTCGGTTGCCTAAATAGGTCATAATTTTTGCACCATCTGAAGCGAGTGCCTCTTCTTTAACAGGACGCATAGAAATATTGATCCGTCCATCATCACGTTTAAAGGTAATACGGCCTTCAATGAGTTCCCCTACTTTTAAAGATCGTGTCATTTCACTGCGATGCATAAACGCAATCCATCGTTCAGGAGTAATTAAGAATGCCCCTTCGCTGGTCATATTATAAATGCCACCTTTCACCATGCCCCCTATTTTAGCATCTGTAGCAGGTTTTGAAGCACGCCGCATAGCATCATCCACATCCATGGATACAGCTAAACGACCTGACTTATCACTATAGAGCCGAACCCAAACTTTTTCACCATTTTGCGGGCGTCCACGCATTTCTGCATGAGGCATAAAAATCCCCCGTTCTGTTCCTACTTCTACAAAACAGCCAAAGTTTGTTGTATTGATGACCTCAACATAACCAATTTGACCTTCCTTCATAGCTGGTAAACGCATACTTGCTGTCAAGCGGCCTTTGGGATCTTTGTATAGAAATACTGTCACTTCATCACCAATCGCAACAGAACTAGTTTGTTGGTCTTTATGCAACAAAATATCGTCATTCGTATTGCCTGTTTGACCATCTAAAAAAGACCCTTGATCACTTTGACGCAATACCTTTAGCGTAGCAATAGTATTTTCTGATAAAGTACTAGCCATATTAGACTCCTTCAAAGGATTCTCTCGGTGCATCCTTCCACAATTCTTCTAAGCCATAGAAATGGCGGTATTCACCTGTAAATACGTGGGCAATGACATCACCAAAATCAAGTAAAATCCAATCTCCTTCACGATATCCTTCGCGATGTAATACGGTCATACCTTGTTCTGCACCGGCATCTTCAATGGCATCAGCTACACTTTGTGCATGTTTCACATTGTTTGCTGTAACCACTAAGAAATAATCTCCTAACATGGTAAGACCTTCCATATCCATAATGGAAATGTCTTCTCCCTTTTTATCATATCCAGCTTGCGCTAAGATTTTTACTGTTCCTAAAATATCTTGTTTCTGTTTCATTCTAACTCCTTATCTTGTTGTGGGACTCCCTGGTTCTGATTTTTCTGTATCCATAGACTTATCTTCTTTCGTAGCTTTAGTCTGTTTTTCAGCATCTTTTAAAGAATCATCAGCACTATCTTTTCCAATACCTTTTGGAGTATCTCCAATCACTGGAATCACTTCAGCATCACTTGGAATATCTCCCACAGTAATTCCTACCAATTGTTGTAATTCTATAGGCTCTACATTCCAATAGTCTACATGATCAATTGTTTCTGGTGACCCTGGTAAAATATACCACCGCACTTTATCTTTAGGAAAGTCAATCACTTTTGTGATAAACCGAACACCATCCCATGTACTAATATTAGTACTAATATGACTCCATTGTCGCCACACTCGAAAAGCGGTTCCCAAGCTAACGTGATTTCGTTCTCTCTCCCACATAGTCTTTAATAATCGTTCTTGATGCATAGTCCTTGCTAATGTATCACCTTCTTGATTGACGTATCTCATATATCCAAAGGCGGTATCATTAGTCATATCTTGGTACCCTTGATGAATGTTGATATCCACTTCACCAGAAGCTGCATCTCGATGTACCATAGATTGCTCCACATATAGGCTTAGAGTTCCAAAAATGTTCATCATAGACTGGAAACTCTCTTGATCTACCACTGCATAATAGGGGATAACTATATGAAACATATCTTCCACTACGGCTTTCGTTAATTCTATTCCACCTTGTGCATACATATCATTAATTCGTTGCGGTGTATCACTGTGACGGTTAATTATTTTACTATTACTCGGTATACCAATAATCTGCAAAGTTTTTGCATCCATATTGAAAGCTATCACATACAAAGCATCTGCTTGCTGTGGTTGACTTTTATCAACGCCAACAAGCAACATATAGGATGTTTTAATGGAGCTCATATCCATAGGTATTGTATTAGTCACAACCGGCAATGGATGCGACTCTTGACTAGTAGTACTCGGTTGAGATACAGCACTCACTGCACTACGTATTCCCCATACTAGAAGGCCTACAAAAACTACTAGTAAAATTAGGGCCCCTATAATGCGTCCCCATCGCAGTCCATGTCGGCGCGGCTTTCGTCGTATATTTCGCTCCATTTATGTATCCGACCTTTCTAACAATACACTATTTCTACCTCGAATCGTATCTACATGTATACTTAACCCTTGATCAAGCAAATGACGTATCGTTCCATCATAGGCGCGAATCACAGCAGCGTTCAAATCTTTAAATGCTAACGCACGTAGTTCTTCCACACCAGGAAAATCACGATTTGGTTCAATATAATCAGCTAAAAAATAATCTTATCTAATAAGCTCATATGGGTACTTCCTAATGTATGAACTCGAATAGCCTCGCAAATCGATTCATCTTGAATCTGCAACTCTAACTTAGCATAGGCTGCTGCCGCAGGTCCATGTAGTAATGCCCCGTTGTTAAGCATTTCTGAATCCACCGCTATCTGTGCATCCATCACCATTGTTTGCATTTCTTGTAAAGGTCTTTCTTTCATAGCATCATGCAATACAGCTGCCACTTCTGCTTTCTCTATAGAAACACCATAATGATTGGCTAATCGTCTTGCCATATCTAGCACACCTAATGTATGAGCAAATCGTTTTGGTGAAAGCCGGACTTTCACAACATTTTGTAAATTTTCTATTGTTGTTATATCTTTCACAAGCCTATACCTTTCTAGGGTTATCCATAAAACAAGCATCAACCTAACAACAAATACCCTTATGTATTATATATTTTATGTTCCTTAATGTATTGATACACCAATTTAGGTAACATGTATCGTGTAGATAATCCATACCGCAGTCGGCGACGCAATTCCGTAGCAGATAACTTCATTTCTGGCACCTCTAATATGTGAATACGACCGCCTCGTTGAGCAAGCCATTCGATACTTTCACCAATATCAGCAGTGGCACCAGGGCGGATAGCCCCAATAAACTCACACATATCTAAGAGCTGTTCAATATATTTCCAGGTTGGTAAATTCTGAATCGTATCCGTGCCGGCAATAAAGAAAAATTCCGTATCTGATCCATACAAATCATGAAAATATCGCAATGTATCAATGGTATAAGATTTCCCATCCCGCAGCATCTCTACATCAGAAACTACAAAATTAGGATTATCCAATACTGCTACACGTACCATTTCTAATCGATATTTCGCCTCAATCACATCCGATTCCTTATGAGGAGGTTCCTTAGCAGGCACAAAAATTACCCGATTCAAATCAAATGCTTCTGATGCCATTTCTGCAATCATAAGATGGCCCAAATGAATCGGATTAAAAGTGCCACCCAAAACACCAACTCTCTTTTTCTTATCTACCATGTAACCACGCCCCTATACACACTAGAGATACAATACCTAGTATGACTAATACGATTCCGTAGGACTTCCATTCATAAGCTCCTTTAGGAGACTTCATATAATGAAAGTAAGCTTTTACATCTGCTAATTTCATCGCACCTGTCCATGGCCAAAGACAAAATATTTATAGCTTGTCAACGCATCTAGTCCCATAGGTCCTCGAGCATGGAGTTTTTGTGTACTAATGCCAATCTCAGCCCCTAAGCCAAATTCAAAACCATCTGTAAATCGTGTAGATGCATTCACATAAACTGTGGAAGCATCCACTAAGTTCATAAATCGTTCTGCCTCGGTTGGGTCTTCTGTAATAATCATTTCAGAATGTTTTGTACCAAATGTATTGATATGAGTAATAGCATCATCAATGGAAGATACCACTTTGAAATTCACAATATAGTCATTATATTCTGTAGCCCAATTATCCTCTGTACTAGGTTTCACCTGAGAAGACAAGCTTTGAATTTGTGTATCCCCATAGATGGCAACACCTTTTTCTTCTAACATAGATACAATCTTAGGCCCTAAATCTTGCAGTCTTGCTTCATGTAACAGAATTGTTTCCATCGCATTACATACAGATGGTCGTGACAGTTTTGCATTTTCCAATACCTGTAATGCCATCGTTTCATCAGCAGATACATCCACATAGCCATGAACAACACCACTCCCTGTTTCTATAACAGGAATTTTACTGTTGTTCACGACAAATTGAATCAATCCTGCTCCACCACGTGGAATCATCACATCAATCCATTTGCGTTGTGCTAACAATTCACCTACAGCTTCTCTCTCAAGAATAGACACTAATTGAACTAGCTCTTTCGGAGCTCCACACCGCTCTAAAGAAGCTTGCATAATCTGTACCATCGCCTCACTCGTATGGTATGCCTCTTTTCCTCCACGAAGAATAATCGCATTACCGGTCTTAATGGCTAAGGCAGCTGCGTCTACTGTCACATTAGGGCGAGCTTCATAAATCATGCCAATAACTCCGATAGGGATTTGCCGTTTTTCAATACGCAAGCCATTGTCTAAGGTTCTACTTTCTAAGACAGTACCAATGGGGTCATGCAAATGAGCCACTTGACGAACACCTTCACAAATACCTTCGATGCGCTCCTTCGTCAAACGAAGGCGATCCATCATCACAGATAGAACTCCATTCTCTTTAGCTTGGGAACAATCGATAGTATTCGCTTCTAAAATCATTGGTATAGCATTTTCCAAATCATAAGCAATCTGTTCCAAGATACGATTCTTATCGTCTGTACTTAGCACTTGTCCTACCATAGAAGCTGACCGTGCTGCTTTGCCTAAATTTTCAAAATATGCAGTATATGGATTCATAATTTACTCCTGTCGTAAGACAACTAAGTTATCTCGATGCACCACTACATGATACGTATCACGAACACCTAGTATAGTAGGAATATCCTGTGATTTACGTCCTTTAATCTTTAACAAGTCGGATAGATTAAAGTTCACAATACCGCGGGCAATTTCTTCTCCATCGTGAACAATAGATATGGTATCCCCTTCTTCAAATTGCCCTTCACCAGATAGAATACCTACTGGTAAAACACTAGATCCATTGGTGAGTAATGCATCACGGCATCCTTTATCTACATGAATGGTACCTTGTAAACGTGTGCCAAATGCCATCCAGCGCTTTTTAATTTGCGGTACATCTCGATGAGGCCAAAAATGCGTGCCTCGTTCTTCTCCATTCATAATAGCTTTAATACTATCTGGATGGTCACCAGAGGCGATAATCATATGAACTCCAGAGTTCGTTGCAATATGAGCAGCTTGAATCTTCGTATACATACCACCAGTGCCCAAAGAAGACCCTGCACCACCAGAAATTTCATAAATGTACGGAGTAAGAGCCTCTACTTCATGGATTAATGTAGCATTTGGGTCTGTAGACGGATTCGCTGTATATAGGCCTTCAATATCCGATAAAATAATCAATACATCTGCATCAATAATGCTAGCAATATTAGCAGATAATGTATCATTATCACCAATTTTAAACTCATCGATAGCCACTACATCATTTTCATTGATAATAGGAATAACTCCTAATCCAATGAGGGCCGTCAATGTATTCCGTAAATTAAGATAATGACTACGTTTCACCGTATCTTCACGGGTTACAAGAATTTGTCCTACCGTATGTCCATATTCAGCGAATAGTTTTTCATACATATGTAACAAGATGCCTTGTCCCACAGAGGCTGCGGCTTGTTTTAAAGCAATGTCATCGGGTCTTGATGTAAATCCCAATGAGGGAAGACCAGCAGCAGTAGCCCCAGAAGAAACTAAAATCATTTCTTTCCCTGCATTAGCTAAATTACAAATTTGACGGACTAACACTTCCATTTTATCAATGTTAATGCGTCCATTTGCATGCGTTAATGAACTTGTACCTACTTTAACAATTACCCGTTTCGCCTGTCGTAACTCTTCTCTCATCGCTTCACCTCATGTGGATTGATTATCTTGGCAACTCAATTTTTGGATCTTTTGCTTTTTTATACAACACACCGTTATGTCCGATGATTTGTACTAACTCTGCTCCTAACATATCCGCTAAGTGAGGCAAAATTTCTTTTGGATCTTCCAAGCAGTTATTTAGAACTTTTACTTTAATTAATTCACGTTTTGTAATGGCAGCTCGTGCACTGTCGATAACAGGATTTTCCAATCCTCCTTTACCAATCATAACAACCGCTGGCATAGTACTTGCTAAGGCACGTAAATATCGCTTTTGTTTACCTGTCATTCTATCTCCTAATCATGGAATGTAAATCGTTGATCACCGATGACTACTTCATCGCCATCTTGGATACCACGTTTTTTCAATTCCGCATCTAAATCCATGTAACGCCAAATCTTTTGGAATCTTCGCAATGCTTGTTCATCATCAAGATTTGTCATAGCCACCAATTTCTCAATACGAGAACCACTGATAATATAGGATGCATCATCGCCGCGAGTAATGACGAAGTCAGTATCAGGTTTTGCTTCATAGTATACAGTGTCATCCACCACTTCTGGCTCTGGCACGTAATTTTCCACATAATACCATGCACGTTCTACTAATGATGGCAACCCTTCTCCAGTCAATGCATTCACCGCAAATACTTCATAGTCTTGATCAGCAAAGTATTTTGTCACTCTTGGCAATGTTTCTTCATCTTGTAACAAGTCTGTTTTATTCAATACGATTAATTGTTTTTCTTGCTCAATTTTTCGCTATATTTAGCTAACTCTTCATTGATTTTATGAAAGTCTTCAATAGGGTCACGACCTTCTAATCCAGATACATCCAATACATGGAGCAAAATATTACTACGTTCTACGTGACGCAAGAAGGAATGTCCTAAGCCAATGCCTTCACTAGCCCCTTCAATCAAACCTGGAATATCTGCCATAACGAAACTTTTACCTGGTGCTACAGAGACTACCCCTAATACTGGAGTTAATGTAGTAAAATGGTACGCAGCTACTTCTGGTTTTGCAGAAGATACTTTGCGGATGATAGAGGATTTACCCACGCTTGGATATCCTAGTAATCCCACGTCAGCCAACACTTTAAGCTCTAAATTTAACCAACGCTCTTCCCCAGGCTCTCCTTTTTCAGCAAAGGTTGGTACACGGTTAGCACTATTTTGAAAGCGTGCATTACCACGACCACCGCGACCACCTTTGGCCACCATGTAAGTTTGTCCATCTTCGACTAAATCAGCCATTAATTTACCAGACTCTTCATCTGTTACCGTTGTTCCTAATGGAACAGAAACAATTAAATTTTCAGCGCCACGACCATGCTTGTTAGCACTTTGTCCAGCACCACCGGTATCGCCTTTGAATTGACGTTTATATCTAAAATCAACAAGTGTATTGATATTTCTATCAGCTTTTAAAATGATGTCGGCACCTTTACCGCCATCGCCACCATTCGGTCCCCCTTGTGGCACATATTTTTCTCGACGGAAACTACTCATACCGTTACCGCCATCTCCCGCTTTTACTAATATACGGGCACGATCTATAAACATATTTTTTTCCTCTAGCCCTATAGATAGAGCGGCCGAAGCCGCTATATCATAGAGTTTTTACAATTTCAATAGCCCGTTCCAACTGTACATCCTCTTCAGGATTTGCTTTGGACGGCTCCACAATTTCATCTGGTATAATACCAATACCATCGATGACCCTATCATTAGGTGTATGATAGCGAGCAATAGTAATTTTTAAGCCTTCTTCATCAAGACCTTGTACTACACTTTGCACAGTACCTTTACCATAGCTTTTTGTACCCACAATAATGCCAGATTTCGTATCTTGCACCGCACCAGCAATAATTTCTGAAGCGCTTGCAGAGTTACCATTAATCAACACAACTAATGGAATTAGACTATGGTCACCTCTAGACATATAGGCGCTATTTCGGCCTTTTCTAGTTTGTACCGTTACAATCGGCCCTTTAGGTATCAAATATTGCCCTATACCATGGGCAGTAGTGATTAAACCACCTGGATTATCACGCAAGTCTAATACTAAGCGTTTCATCCCCTTAGCTTGAAGGTCCTCATAGATTTTCGTAAACTCATCTACTGTTTTTTCAGCAAACTGCGTTAACCGAATATAACCGACACTATCGTCTAGCATCTTACCTCTTACAGTAGGCATGACAATAGTTTTTCGTTCAATGGAAATCTCTTGCTCTTCTCCGCTACGAAGGATGCGAAGCACTACAAATGTACCTGCTTCGCCACGAATATGATTAGCTACTTCTTCTTTTTCTATATCAGATATAGGTGTCCCATCAATCGCAAGTATTTGGTCTCCTTTTTGAAGTCCTGCTGCTTCTGCTGGTTGCCCTTCCATAGTAGCACCTACTTTGAGAACTTTACCATCGGAAAAATCCAATAATAAACCAATACCGCTATAGGTAGAAGATGTATGCATCTCAAGTGCTTTCATATCTTCTTTATCCAAATAAACAGTATGTTTATCATGGGTACCTTTAGCTAATCCCTTTAACATATTCACAAAAAGTTCTTCTTTAGATGGTGGGTCCATAGCCCATTGTGTAGTGATGTAATAGGTGTAACCAAATTTAGCAAGGCCTAAGGGGGATCCAGAAATATACCAAAAGAAACCAGTAAGCATAATAAGGAATACAATTAATAACTTTATCAGCTTACCTATTAACTTATAGATTCTATCTTTAAAACTTAGCTGCTCTATGTTAGAATCAACCTCTTTTAACATCTCCATAGTAGTATAAGCTTCATCGTGTTTTTCAGAGATAAACAAATACTCTTTTATTCGTATCCAATTAGATTTTTTTTGTTATCTTCCATAGTCTCCTCTATAAGTATCCCATTGGATCTGTTGGTTCCCCGTTAATACGCACCTCAAAATGAAGGTGTGGACCTGTAGAACCACCTGTGTTACCTGAGTAGGAAACTACTTGACCTTTTGATACAGTTTGACCAGGGCTTACCGATACATCACTATTATGAGCATATAAAGTAGACATACCATTACCATGATCAATAATAACTGTATATCCATAGCCACTAATCCAGCCAGCTTCCACAACAACGCCACCATCTGCTGCATGTACTGGTGTTCCTTCATCAACACCAAAGTCAGTACCTGCATGGAGACGACTTGTACCATAAATTGGATGGATACGCCATCCAAAATCAGATGTAATCGGTGCATTAACAGGGGCGGCTAACTGTCCAGTTCCCTGTACCCATGTAGTAGTAGCACCACCACTGCTACCACCTTGGCTAGCTGCTGCGGCTGCTGCCGCACGTTCTGCTGCTCGTTGTTGTAACATAGCTGTAATGCTTGCAGATGATGCCATTAACTCATTATAGGCCCGCTCTGCTGTATCACGGTCATTCATCGCTCGTTCTAATACTGCTTGACGTTCTGCTTTTTTCTGATTGATAATCGTTTGTTTTTCCTGTGCTACTTTTTCAAGTTCTAATACTTTAGCCCGGTCTGCCTCCAACTTAGCTTTTTTACTAGCAATCTCTTCACGCTCAGTTTTTATGGTATTAATCAATTCCATATCGGCTTGAAGAATCCGTTTCAACATTTCCATACGATTTGCAAAATCACTAAAATCTTTAGAACCAACCACTACATCTAAGTAACTTAAACGTCCGTTAATATAAATATCTCGTACCCGTTTGTAGAACACTTTTTCTCGTGATTGTAAACGTTCCTGTGCTGCTTTTAATTCTGCCTCTGTTTTCGTAATATCTTGATCTAAACGAATACGATCTGCTTGCACTTGTTTTAAGTCTGCAGTGGCTGTATCTAATTCAATCTGTATAGCATGTAACTGTTCATATACGGTACCAATCGTTTTTTCTGCTTCCGACTTTTTATTGGCCTCATTTGTTAATTGTTGTTGAATATTTGACAACTGATTCGTTAAGTCTTCATCTTGTGCTTGATACCAGTACGGTGTAGCCATCATGATAGAACCGCATAGTAAACTAGCTACTAGTGTTACTGTTTTTTTCTTCATCATTCCTACACTTTCATATATTGTTTTAACGAAATGGTACTACCAATAGCACCCACAATCACACCTATCCCAACTAATCCTGCAGATAGTTGATAGATAAACGGCATCATTGGTACCAATGGCATAAACGCAAAGTTTGCAATCACTTCCACTGTGATATAGCGATAGAATTGCCAAGTAGCAATGCCTGCAATCGCACCACCAATAGCGCCTAAAAACATACCTTCTAATACAAAAGGCCAGCGGATAAACCAGTTTGTGGCACCTACATATTTCATAATTCCAATTTCTTTACGACGGGCAAATACCGTCAAACGAATCGTATTGGAAATGATAAATAAGGTAGCCCCTGCTAGGAAGCCGATGAGCACAATACCACCGATACGAATAATTTTTGTGACTTCAAAAATTTGTTCAATCACGTCTTGTCCATAGTGGGCACTTTCTACTTCTGGATATTTAGAGACAATTTCCGCTGTAGATTTCACTTGGTCTGGTGTATTGAATGTTAACACATAAGACGTTGGCAATGGATTATGTCCATCTAGGGAATCGACTAATTGCTGTTGCTCCCCTAAGCGCTCTTTAAAGCGTTTCATAGCTTCATCTTTTGTGACAAACTCAATGTCCTTTAGCTCTGGCAAGGCTTTTAACTTTTTACCTAATTCCATCACTTGTGGTGTTGTTAAGTTATCCTTCAAGTAGATACTAATTTGTACTTGGCTCTCTAAATGGGATGCCAAATTGTTAAGGTTTACCACTCCACAAGCAAATACACCCAAGATAAACAAGGATAATGTGACAGTGGAAATAGATGCCAAGGACATCAATCCATTACGGCGCATGGATTGAACGGCTTCTTTTATATAATACTTAAACGTTCTAATTTTCATGGAATGCGGCCCCTCTCATTTGATCACTTACTACACGACCACCTTCTAAGGCGATCACTCGTTTGTTTAGATAAGACACCATATCCATATCATGTGTTACCATCACTACGGTTGTACCAGAGTTATTGATGGCTTTAAAAAGATCAGAAATATCGCGGCTTGTTTGAGGGTCCAAGTTACCTGTTGGTTCATCTGCAATCAGCACCAATGGTTTATTTACAATGGCTCTAGCGATAGCTACCCTTTGTTGCTCCCCACCACTAAGATCTTGTGGCAAATCATTAGCTTTATCGCTGAGTCCGACCAACTCTAATACATTTAAAACTTTCTCTTTAATTACTTTCGGTTTTTCCTCGATAACTTCTAGTGCGAACGCAATATTTTCAAACACTGTTTTTGATGGTAATAATCGGAAATCTTGGAATACAATACCTAACTTTCTACGCAAGTACGGTACTTTACTAGATTTGATACGTGTTACATCAACATCATTCACAATAACCGTTCCAGAATCTGGTGTGACTTCATGTGAAAGTAACTTAATAAATGTTGATTTACCTGCTCCAGAATGCCCACAGACTAATACGAATTCTCCTTTTTCAATATGAATCGATACATCCTCTAAAGCAATAGAACCATTGTCGTATACTTTATGGACATTTCTAAATTCTATCATTCTATCATTCCCTTCCTATTTTCGCGCTATACCTCGTTTGGTAGCTGCTATAATATCAGCTGCTGTTAATCCATATTTTGCCATCAATTCTTTTGGTGTACCAGATTCACCAAAGGTATCTTTCACACTGACAAATTCCATTGGTACTGGATACTCTTTTACCACTACTTCCGCTACCGCACTACCTAAGCCACCAATCACATTATGTTCTTCAGCAGTAATCAATACTCCCGTTTCTTTTGCGGCCTTCACAATTGCTTCTCCATCAATTGGTTTAATAGATGCCATGTTGATAACACGTACAAAAATGCCTTCTGCTTCTAATGTAGCTGCTGCTTCTACTGCTGGTCCTACTAAGGCACCACAGGCAATAATCGTAGCATCCTTACCGTCACGTAATTGTTGAGATTTACCCGGTATAAATGTGTATCCTTCTGATGTCACATCTTCTACACCAGCACGTCCTAAACGTACATACACAGGGCCATGATACTCTGCTGCCCAAGCAATCACAGCTTCTGTTTCTGCTGCATCTGCTGGTACCACAACTGTCATATTAGGTAATGTACGCATACAAGAAATATCTTCCAAACTTTGGTGTGTCGCACCGTCTTCACCGACAGTAATCCCTGCATGAGTAGCACATATTTTTACATTTAATTTTGGATAGCATACGGCGTTCCGCACTTGTTCAAAGGCACGACCGGTAGCAAACATAGCAAAGGAAGATACAAATGGCACTTTTCCTGCTGCTGCTAAGCCAGCACCTACAGAAATTAAGTTTTGCTCTGCAATCCCTACATTAAAGAATCGTTCAGGATATACTTTTTTAAATTCATCAGTTTTTGTAGATTTTGATAAATCTGCATCTAATACAACAACATCTTTATGAGTAGCCCCCACTTTTACTAAGGCTGTACCATATGCTTCACGAGTCGCTTTTCCCATGATTACACCTCCAACAATTCCGCTACAAATTTGTCACATTCCTCTTGTGATGGCGCTTTACCATGCCAGCCTGCTTGGCCTTCCATAGCTTGTACACCTTTCCCTTTAACAGTATTCATAATCACCATAGTCGGTTTATCTGTAGTTGCTTTTGCTTCTGTAACTGCTTCATGTAAAGCATCTAAATCATGACCATCCACCACGATCACATGCCAACCGAAAGCTTTGAACTTTTCATCAATTGGTAATGGACTCATAACTTTTGTGATATCACCGTCGATTTGTAATCCATTAAAATCTACAAAAGCTGTTAAGTTAGACAATTTATAATGTGCTGCAAACATCGCTGCTTCCCATACTTGCCCTTCTTCTAGTTCGCCATCACCTAGTACGGAGTACACACGGTAGGAGGCTCCATCAATCTTACCTGCCAATGCCATACCACATGCTGCAGAAATACCTTGTCCCAAGGAACCAGTAGACATATCTACACCTGGAATGTATTTCATATCTGGATGACCTTGCAAGATATGGTCGATTTTACGCAAGTTTAGTAATTCTTCTGTTGGAAAAAACCCTTTTTCTGCTAATGTAGCATACAGAGCTGGTGCAGCATGTCCTTTGGATAAGACAAAACGATCGCGGTTTGGATCTTTTGGCTCATTTGGATTTACATTCATTTCTTGAAAGTACAACAAGCTCATCACATCAGCAATGGACAAAGATCCTCCTGGATGACCAGATTTTGCTGCTGTCACAGATTTCACGATGTTTACACGAATCGCTTTTGCTTTTTCTTGTATCAATTGTTTTTGTTCAAGTGTTAACATACTATACCCTCCCGTGTTATACACAATTCTAAGGTAAATTATTTATCATGCAGCATGCCGATGGCAATGCGGGCATTCTTTAATGCATTTCTTCGTAGTTCATGGATATTTTCTAGCACGGTATCTGTGAAAGTGCTTCGTTCCAAAGCTTCTACTGCACGTGCCACAATAGGTTCAACTTCTAATGTATGTAAATCACCTACTGGCACTTCCCCAATCATATGAAGAAAGTTTAAAATTTTAGGGTCATAAGAGATCCCTAAACAAGGTGTTTCCATTAACGCACTAAATACTAATGCATGGAGCCGTACACCTATCATGACATCCACACAACTACTCAACGACAGTAGCTCTGTTGTGCTATAGGCATCAGCCAAAACCGTCGATCTAACTGTCATCCGTTTGGCAATGGCTTCTGCCTCCATCGTATCTTCCCTATGTTGCATAGGAATAAACACGATATGAGCCTCTGTTTCTCGATGAATCTGATCTAGAGCCTCTGCCAATGTAGTTTGATACTCTGTACAATCTTTCCAAGCACGTACGGAAACACCCACAATTGGTTGGTCTAGAGGCACCCCATACGATGCCAATATATCACGACCTGCTGTGGCCTCCACTGGGTGCATCCCTAACACAGCATCAGCAGTTACTGTAATTGGTACATGATGAATACCTAGTGAACGTAGTTCCTCTTTTGAGGCATGATCTCGTACAGTAATCATGGATACTTGATTCAAGACACGCCCCACCGTAGTACGAGCCAAGGATTTACGCAAAGGTCCAATGCCTTGGGCATAAATCATCACTCGTTTTCCCAATGTATTCGCTAAAGCTATAATGCTTAAGTAATAATACAAACTACGAGCACTTGTTACGTCTTGCAACAAACTACCACCGCCACTGATGAGCATATCACAAGAATACACAGCTTGGTATATCTTCCAAATATCAAAACGACCAATGGCTTTCACCTTATGAGTGCTCATAGTTTCACTAGGATTTCCAGAAATCACCGTAATCTCGGCCTTCGGTTCTAATTCCAGCAATGCTTGCAAAATAGAACTCAATAGCGCTTCATCTCCGGCATTACCAAATCCATAATAACCGGAAATGAGTATCTTACACATGACTTTCACCTCGTCCTTGGAACCAACGAATGCCATAGCCGATGAAACGTACCGCTATAATCGCTACTAAACCGATGACGATACCTAATAATAATCCATCATAACCACGAGCAATGGACATATACACTGGCGTACGTAAATGACAGAATGTTTCCACCATAGAAGCAATACCTATGACTGCCGCTATGGATAAAGCAAAATGCATGACCATTGGAATACGGCATCCCACAGCATAGGCTGCCAGCATAAACGCTGGATGACCGATTAAAAACTCTTTTTCACGAGGGCGAGCATACATCGTGTTTTCTAAAAACCTACGTAAAGCTAGTTCCCAAGACGGTACTGGTACGCCAGCTGTATGACCACTACGCCCTACAAAGACATAGGCCACTACCGCTAAAGCCCCAGCAATTAATAAACTATAGACTTTAATATCAATTTGAACAAATTCTGTAATAAAAGATTTCACATCACTTACAGAAGATATAGTTCGTCCTTTCCAAATAGGAAAGCGTTGCAAATATGCTATGGCTGTCAATAGTACTGGTGCCACAAAGGTTAATTTTACACCTCGGAATAAAGCAAACTCCATGAAGAACTGCGTACTACCTAACATGGCTGCAATGCTAATTCCTCCAATAGCAGCTATTAGAGCTGCTACGACTAGATATACCACAGATTCTATGGTACTTCTCCAAGGGGATATACCCGTGTGGTTCCGTTTTGACCAACAATCAAAGATCATCGTCATTGCCAACACTGGAGCAGAAATAGCAGCTACTAGTGCCCAAGCCGACATAATTTTTGTCCCTGTGGTCAATATATAAATGCCAATAGAAACGATACTGCCCAGTGCGAATAGACCTAGTAAATATGATTTACGTATATGTACGAACTGACCTAATGTAAGTGTAGCCAAGCTTATGACACCTGTCATCGTTAACAATCGCAACAGGGTATTCGGGAAGTACACTGGATATACAGAGGCTTCTCCAGTAGTAAAACCACGAGCTTGTAGTTTATCTGTCACTTGTTTCGCCACAAACAATGTAGTTTCTAAAGCAGTTTTATTATCTACACCTTGTTCATAAATTGGAAACAAGTTATACCGTATATTTCGTTCAATATCACTAATATAGAACCATTGAATTAACTCAGCTGGGGTTAACTTACGCACTTCTTCCTTAGATACTGTGTACAATCTTCCCACTTTATAATGATTGGCATTGGCCATCTCCAAGAACCCTGCTTGTGGAAAATATTGCAATTGATTCACCGCTTCAATTCCTACTAGCGGAATTTGACGTTTCTCTAATTGCTCCAATGTGCGATCCACATGTAATGGATATCCTAATGCTTCTTTTCCAACGAAAATCATACCTGTTACACCAGATACACCATCAATACGTTGGAATACATGATCTACGTCTTCTACTGTGGCACCTTTATAATTTGTTGGTCGAACAATCACATGAAAGCCAAGTTTAGCTACTTCCTCAGCTTGTAATTTAGAAATACCTAAATTCATATCTTTTAAAGAATCACTTGGTAAAGCTAATCCTAACATAGGGCCTAGATCTGTTTGCAATATATGTACTTTATTTTGACCTAAACGGCGCAATAAATCATCCTGTACTTCTTGAAAGTAAGCTTCTTTACCTGGAATCATTCCGATATAGGTAGTACCTGGTTGCACTCCGTTGATTTGCAATTGTTCTAAATCATTAGAAGTATACATGCGAATATGACCAGCATCGGTTTCTTTTTGTAAGGTTCTATCATAAATAGCTAATGCTGTAATCCCAGACTCCTTGGCAGATGCAATTGCCTCCCCTAGAGACCTTTTTTCATAGGCATTAGCACGAAGTAAACCATCATAATCTATAATATTTTCAATTTGTTCTTGCTGAGCCTCAATGTAATGACGCTCTTTTACTAATAGTAATCCACTTACAATACCAGCAACAAGAAAAGCTAATAAAATCCATGTATAGAAAGATATGTTTTTTAACTTCATAGTTCCTCCTACTGTGTTACTGGATGAACAAATACGTGAATCTCTTCACGCCCCGTTTCTACACGATCCAAATGAACAGGAATTGGGAAGTTTTCAAAATTATAAAGAGGTATCGCTTTCACAGCTCCGCTAGACAAGCGATTCAAACTAGCACCACCAATGGATAACTTTTCAGTAGAAAATTGTAGTGTATTACCTTCAATCTCCAAATGACCTTGTATAGTTACCTTGCCGGATAGAAATCCACCTACATCAATCTGACCACTCATAACAACACCTCGGTCAGATATATCTACTGTTTCAATGGTCAAACCTTTTGTACCTTTTTCAGATAACTGCTGTTCAATATATTGTTTCAAATCATCTTGATGTATGATTCCCTCAATATGACCTTGCCCAAAACTAGTGAAGTGCAATCGTTCCTCTAAAAACAGCTCTACTGGCTCCACTTTAATTTGTCGTAAATCAAAAGCTAGTCGTTGGACTTTCAATTTACCTAGCATAACACCATCCAAATAGCCGCGAAATGAATCAATGTCTCCTAAGGTTAACTTAATTCCTGGCGATGATTCAATACGCATAGATTGCGCTTCTGGATGTAAAGCCCCTTGCAGTCTAGATTCCACCTGACTACTTACGAAAGATGGTAATACTAAGGAAGAAAGCCCTAGGATAATACCGACTACTACTAAGATAAACACTATTGTTTTTAAAAAGAAATTTCTCACGGTCACTCCATTATATTGATAAATTCGCTTCTTTCTTCAAGAAACCTTCCATAAATTGATCTAGGTTACCATCCATAACTGCCTGTACATTACCAGTTTCCACACTGGTACGATGATCTTTTACCATATTATAAGGATGGAACACATACGAACGAATTTGACTTCCCCATTCAATAGCTTGATACGTGCCGCCTAATTGTTCTTTTAATTCAGCTTGTTTTTCTAACTCTAATTCAAATAATTTAGCTCGCAATAATTTTAAACATTGCTCTCTATTTTGAATTTGTGAGCGTTCACTTTGACACTGTACGACAATCCCTGTCGGAATATGTGTCATACGTACTGCAGAGTCTGTTTTGTTGATGTGCTGTCCACCTGCACCGCTAGCACGGTATGTATCTACCTGTACATCTTTCATATCCAAATTAATTTCAACAGTTTCATCAATTTCCGGCATCACGTCGACAGCACAGAATGATGTGTGACGACGTGCGGCAGAATCAAAAGGAGAAATACGAACTAAACGATGGACCCCTTTTTCAGATTTCATATACCCAAAAGCATTTTCCCCTTTGATGAGGAATGTGGCACTTTTAATGCCCGCTTCATCTCCTACTTGTTCATCCATAAGAGAAATACTATACCCTTGTTTTTCTGCCCACCGCAAGTACATACGAATCAACATAGAACACCAATCTTGTGCCTCCGTACCACCGGCACCAGCATGGAATGTAAGGATGGCATTGTTCTTATCGTATTCACCACTTAATAAAAGCAATACTTCACGATGTTCTACTTCATGGGTCAACTGCTCTACCATAGTAGTCAGCTCACCTTCCATAGATACATCTTCTTCATCGATGGCCATTTCTAACATGAGCTTTGCTTCTTCAATGTCTGTAACAAGTTTTTTATACCCTTCTACGGCATCTTTTAATTGCGTAGCTTCTTGGGAGATATCACGAGCCGAATCTGGATCATTCCAAAAATCAGGATCGCTCATTTTTATATCTAATGTTAATATGCGTTCTTCTTTTTGAGCGATGTTAAAGTGAATCCCTCATTCCAAAAATACGCTCCTCTAAATTGTCAATAGGACCTTTTAAGTCTTCTAACAATTTATTCACCTCTTTCTTTCATTCTATAAAACAAATGGCCGCACAGGAGATGTGTCACCTCGCTGCGTGGCCATGAAAGTCTAGTCTACGTTTTGTGGTTCCAACACGTCTTCATGGTGGGTCTTAGCATCAGCTAGATGATCAACCGGTTCTTCTTCTGCTATTGTGTCCACATTAATTTGGATACGGTATAAATACATAATTGTTTCATCCGTAATAGCTTGTTTCATATTTTCGAACATGTCATAAGCCTCAAATTTATATTCTACTAATGGATTTTTTTGTCCATAAGCGCGTAGGCCAATCCCTTCTTTTAACATATCCATAGCATCCAAATGTTCCATCCATTTGCTATCCACAACTTTTAGCATGATTGCTTTCTCAAGCTCACGCATATTTGCTTCTCCAAATAAGAATTCACGTTTTTCATATTCTTTGTGGGCAATGTCAATTAAGTGGTCCTGTAATTCTGCACGACCATACTCTTCCATTTGTTCCACTGTCAACATACCTGGTTCCAAGAAATAGATCTCTAAATGCTTTAATAAACCTTCATAGTTCCATTCTTCTGGATACAATTTTTCATCTGCATATTGATTCATAGAGTTGATAATTAAGTTATCTACCATATGTAAAATCGTTTCACGCAAGGATTGGTTATTTAAGATCAAACGACGTTGTCCGTATAATACTTCCCGTTGTTGATTCATAACATCATCATATTCCAAGATATACTTACGAATATTAAAGTTATGATTTTCTACTTTTTTCTGTGCTCGTTCGATGGATTTGGTAATCAAAGAATGCTCAATTGGCTCATCTTCTTCCATACCTAATTTATCCATCATACCAGCAATATTATCTGCGCCAAAAATACGCATTAAATCATCTTCCAAAGATAAGAAGAATTGAGAGGAACCATTGTCCCCTTGACGGCCAGAACGACCGCGCAACTGATTGTCGATACGACGACTTTCATGTCGCTCAGTGCCCAAAATATGTAAGCCACCTAGTTCAGCTACTCCTTCTCCTAAGGAAATATCTGTACCACGACCCGCCATATTGGTAGCAATTGTTACCATACCATACTGACCTGCATTAGCAACAATTTCCGCTTCTTTTTCATGATGTTTCGCATTCAATACATTATGTGGTACGCCAGCTTTCGTCAACATATCACTAAGCATTTCAGATTGCGTAATGGAAGTAGTACCCACCAAGATTGGTTGACCTGTTTTATGACGTTCCACTACATCACGAACTACAGCACGATATTTAGCCTCTTTTGTTTTAAAGATTAAATCAGGCATATCAATACGCGCCAACACTTTATTCGGCGGAATTTCGTAAACTTCCAAACCGTAAATGTTATTAAATTCTTGTTCTTCTGTTTTCGCTGTACCAGTCATACCAGACAATTTTTCATACATACGGAAATAGTTCTGGAAAGTAATAGAGGCTAATGTTTGACTTTCACGTTCTACACGTAAGCCTTCTTTTGCCTCAATGGCTTGGTGTAAGCCATCGGAATAGCGACGACCGAACATCAAACGACCAGTAAATTCATCAACAATAACAACCTCGCCATCTTTCACGACATAATCTTTATCTCGCTCCATCATAGCATAGGCACGAAGAGAAGCACTTAACAAATGATTCAATTCTAAGTTAGAGGAATCATATAAGTTTTCGATGTGTAACATTTTTTCAACTTTTGCAATCCCTTCATCTGTAGGGGCAATCGTTTTTGTTTTTCATCAATAGTGTAATCTTCATCTTTCACCAAGTGTGGCACTATTTTCGCTAATTCATAATAGCGTTCTGTAGAGCGTTCCCCTGGACCAGAAATAATGAGTGGCGTACGAGCTTCATCAATTAAGATAGAGTCCACTTCATCGACAATAGCATAGTTCAATGGGCGTTGTACCATTTGATCTGCATGGATAACCATGTTGTCACGTAAATAGTCAAAACCAAACTCATTGTTTGTACCATACGTGATATCTGCTCCATAGGATTGTTTCCGTTGATCGTAATCTAAACCAGCTACGATTAAGCCAGTAGATAAACCTAGGAAATTATATAAACGTCCCATCCACTCACTGTCACGCTTAGCCAAATAATCATTAACGGTTACTACGTGAACACCTTTACCAGATAGAGCGTTTAAATATACTGGTAAGGTAGCTACCAAAGTTTTACCTTCACCTGTACGCATTTCTGCAATATTACCACGATGTAATACAATACCACCAATCATTTGCACATCGAAGTGACGCATGCCCAATACACGTTTAGATGCTTCACGAACTACAGCAAATGCTTCTGGCAAAATATCATCTAATGTTTCACCTTTAGCCAACCTTTCTTTGAATTCTTCTGTTTTAGCTCGCAAAGAAGTATCGCTTAAGGATAACAAAGACGGTTCCAGTCCATTAATTTCTTCAACAATGGACCGAATCCGTTTAATTTCTTTTGCATTTTTATTGCCCAATAGCTTTTGTATAAAACCTAACAAATATCTCAACTCCTTAAATATGGAAAGTATTTCAATTAAATACTATGTATCTAGATTATTATAGCCTACTAGCACTTAATAGTCAAAAAGAACTGCGCTTTTTAAAACATCTTCATGGAATACTCACAAAACAAATACTAGGAAGTCTCCCGCAACGAAGACTTCCTAGCATTCTATACTTATTATGACTAATGCAGCAAAGTTTTATACGTACTTTGCATCCTTTGTTTCATATTCCAATACCGATAGGATCGTTGTAGCTCCCGTAGTTGTTCTGTCAAGGCTACTCCTTCTAATAAAGAACGAACTAAATCAGCAGACTTCATATATAACTCGTCGATCTTTACAGCCTGCACATAATTAATACTTCCTTCATTGCGAATAATTACATCCACCAAACTGACATACTCTTCTACAATTCCATCATTAAACTTAGCACTCTCCAATTGATTTTGATTGATGGCCATATTCATACAGGTACAAAGCATGCACATATACTCCACCGCACCTGCTAACTTTTTCGGTGTTAAAGCCGTTTGCAGTTGTTCTTTGGCTACTGTCAACGACGTACTAAAAAGGATCTTATAAAAACCTGTTTTGTCTAATGTATAATCGTATTCATTCATAGGTATCCCCCTTACTGGTGTTTCTATTAATTCTATACGTTCTTATAGACCATCTTTCATATTCGCCCGGCCTAGGGCTCCTCCTTTCTCTTACTATTTCATTTCGCAAAAATATGGGCGTTCTTTACAAAGTATAACAAAAGTTGATATTTTGCTATTGATTATCATCCTGATTTGTATTTATAATATATATTTTTTCACTATTCGTCAATTATTTCCCACTATAAAAGTCATATAAAATACTCATAATGCTTTATATATCAGCACTTTTAATCATATATAGTAACATTATGTACTGACGCTATATATTTACATTAAAAACTACTGTCCAATATACAGCTAGAAATATCTCCAACTTTCTAGTAATATATATCAAAAATAAAAAAGCAGATACTGTTTACACAGTATCTGCTAATCCTTGGTGCCGGAGGTGGGACTTGAACCCACACGGTGTTACCCGCTTGATTTTGAGTCAAGTGCGTCTGCCATTCCGCCACTCCGGCTCGTCAATGATATTAGTATACACAGGAGCAGAAAAATTGTCAATCTTTTTCTACCCCTCTATTATACTTAAAACGCAAATTATTCTTGCATTTATATTTCTTATAGTATCCCTCAAGATTTACCTTGTCCATAAGTCTCACAAGAATCTACAAAAGCTCTAGCCGCTGCCTCACTACCTGAAAAATTTATATGCAAATAAGAGGCTAAAATATTTTTATAGGAGTATCCCCCTTGATAGGCCTTAGGCTTACGCCCTCCTACTAACTCAAAGGCCCAAGGAAATGGACTTTGTGTAGGTGTCATAGTAGAAAAATGAAACTCATGTCCCTGTAAAGTATCTTTCACAGACCCTAAAATACTTGGCTCCAACATAGTAGCACTTACATAACCTACACGTTGTAAGCTTTGCTGCATTTCACAGGTAGCTGGTACAATCCCCACCATAGGATACGTATTTCCTTCGAAATCAGTCACTGCTTCTGTCATATACATGAGACCGCCGCATTCCGCATAGATTGGCATACCTTTTTCACTGGCCTTACGTATACTATCTTTCATAGATTCATTATTCCCTAATTGAGATAAAAACATCTCTGGAAAACCACCACCAAAAAAGATCCCATCTACATCTGGCAAGGATTCATCTTGTAAAGGACTAAAATAATGCAACTCCGCCCCTTCTGCTTCTAACGCTGCTAGGCTAGCTGGATAGTAGAAGGAGAATGCTTCATCCAAGGCGATGCCAATGCGCGCGCGTTTTTCTATAGCCTCTACTACCTCCTCAGTTTCCACAGACAAGTCCGCCGCACTTTGAGCTAACTCTACTAAGGCTTCTAAATTCACCATGACTTTCACAGCTTCACGAATGGTAGCAATAGCCTCTGTAGGATCAACTTCTGTCACTGGTGTCAATCCTAAATGACGTTCTGGTGATTGCATGCGCTCATCACGACGAATGGCACCTAGTACAGGAACCCCTAATTTCTTCATCGCCGTCCGTATCATATGTTCATGATTATCCGATCCTAATCGGTTTAAGATAACCCCACCAAATTGTACCTCTGGGTCATAATCACGAAAGCCTTTAGCAATGGCTGCCGCACTTTCTCCCATAGCCTTACAATCGATAACTAACACCACCGGAGCTTTTAAATCCTTGGCAACTTGCGCAGTGGAACTAACGCCTTCACGTCCCCCATCATAAAGACCCATCACACCTTCTATAATAGAAATATCAGCAGTCTCCGCTTGCCCCACAAAAAAGGGAATCAACTTATGTGGTGGCACAAGCCAAGTATCTAAATTATAGCATTCTCGTTGACTAGCAATTTTATGAAAACCCGGATCAATATAATCTGGGCCTACTTTAAATGCCTGTACCGCTTTGCCCTGTTCTGTCAAAGCCGCCAATAGCCCTGCTACAATGGTTGTTTTTCCAACACCAGAGTTGGTGCCTGCTATAACAATTCTTGGTCGTTGTACAGTGTTCATAAAATACCTCTTAGCGATCTTTACGTTTCGCCAAAATTGTAGATAAATAGTTTAATTTTGTATCAGATGGCAAAGCATCTACATTACGATACACTTCTTCCTCTGGTAGTCCCACGCGAGAAATCATCACAGCCTCTTCTGCCATATCATGTTTGCGAAGTGTTTCTTGCACTTCAGAGAAATTTCGATACACTTTCATAATGACTGCATCATCAGCTACGGCAAGTACAGCATCAATTTTTTCTTTTGGTGCTGTAGCTGGAATAATCGCTAATACTTCTTCTTTTTCTACAATTGGGTACCCCAAGTGGGATCCGATTGCACAAAATGCAGTAACACCTGGAATAGTTTCAATATCAAAACCAGCAGATTCTACTAAACGATATACATACATATATGTACTGTAGAACATTGGATCTCCCAATGTTAAGAATACAACTTTTTTACCTTCTTCTAGTAATCCAGTAATGATTCTACGTGCTTCTTCCCAACCTTTAGATTGTTCATTATCATCCAATACCATTGGGAATACAACAGGTACGATTTCTGTATGTTCTTGAATATATGGTTCTGCAATATGTAAGGCTACAGAGCCATCTTTTTTTCTGTTTTCGGTGTAATAATGACATCTGCTTCTCCAACAATGCGAGCAGCTTTTACAGTCATCAACTCAGAGTCCCCAGGACCTACACCAATACCATATAATTTACCTTTCATCAGGACACCTCTTTTATATATCAACATTGAACTAGTAAGAATCACTAACTCCAAACTACTATAATTAATTAGTATATCATGACTTGCTATGAATGTACACGACACCACCAAGTATTTCTCTTATTAAGTCGCACAACCACCGACATGCATGATTTATAATTTTATAATCGTCTTTGGTATAAACCTCGCATAGCATCTGCTAAGTGTTCTACATAGATGTCTTGAATTTCCGCATATTCACCAAGACCTTTTTCGTATTGTACCACTTCATAGCCTGCTTTTGTTAATTCAGAAAGTAAACTATCTTCTTCCTCTCCGAATAAATCATTCAATGCATGGTCACCACAGACTAATAATAAGGGATGTAAATGTACTTTCTTGGGTTCGTGACCTTCACGTTCCCATCGTTCTAAAATATCTTCAGGTGTTGGGAAATTTTCCAATGTAGCAATGGATGTATTACGTAAACCTTCATATTGTAATTTCAATTGTAGCGCTGCGTATGATGCATTCCCTACATTAAATCCACCATGACCTACTAAGAGTAAATCTTCTGTTACAGGAACCTGTAAGGCCTTAATAAAGCGATCAATCAAGATTTGGTAATCGTCTGGTACTTCCTCCTCTTGTCCCATGAAATACAAAAGAGGTCTGCCAAATACGATTTCTTGTACAGAGCCTTGTCCTTTGAAAGCCATAATATTTTTACGAAGCTTATCGAACTCTGCACCACCTACTAAATGTGTAGGCTGCACAATAATGCGCTCATAGCCTTCTTCTACAATCGCTTCCATAGCCTCAATTTCATTTTGGAATATAATATTTCTATCTTTCAAACGCTTAATAACAATACGTGATGTAAAGGCTAACCGTACTTCATGACTCGGATTTGCTTTACGAATGGCATCTACGACTGGGAAAATTTGATTTTCTCTTGCGCTGTCTACAGTAGAGCCAAAAGATGTAACTAATATAATCTCTTTCATATCTATACCTCATACTTAAATTAAGAACATACCTATCCTATAGTGTATAAGAAAAACAGAGTTCTGTAAAATAAATATAAGTCATTATAAAAGAGCTATACCCAGTTGCCTTCATAACAACTAAGTATAGCTCGTTTCTTATTTTACTTTACAGTAATCGCAATATCATCATTTTCTACTACTACATGAATTGTTTTACCTTCTCCTGCTTTACCTTCTAAGATAGCATCAGAAATTGGATCTTCTACTAACCGTTGGATAGCTCGTTTCAAAGGTCTTGCCCCCATAGCAAAGTCAGTTCCTTCTGCTACGATTTTATTCATAGCTTCATCAGATACTTCTAGTTCCATACCTTGTTCATGTAATCGTGTTGTCACAGATTGCAATAAAATACGTACAATACTTTGCAATTGTTCTGTTTCTAGAGCATGGAAGACAATCATTTCATCAATACGATTTAAAAACTCTGGACGGAAATGAGATTTCACAGCTTGGAGCACATCTTTTTTCATGGACGCTTTATCTTTTCCACTTTCTTCTTCTCCCTTAGCTGCTAAGAATCCCATAGCTGCCGTATCTTCTTTAAGATACTTCGCTCCTAAGTTACTTGTCATAATAATCACTGTATTTCTGAAATCGACTGTACGACCTTGATTATCTGTCAAACGTCCATCATCCAAGACTTGTAATAAGATATTAAAGAAGTCTGGATGCGCTTTTTCCACTTCATCAAAGAGAACCACACTATATGGGCGACGACGAACAGCCTCAGTTAATTGACCTCCTTCATCATATCCTACATAGCCTGGAGGCGCTCCCACTAAACGGCTCACCGCATGTTTTTCCATATACTCCGACATGTCGATACGAATCATAGCATTTTCATCGCCAAATAAATTGGATGCTAAGGATCTAGCTAATTCTGTTTTACCAACCCCAGTAGGACCTAAGAATAGGAAAGAACCAATTGGACGTTTTGGATCTTTTAATCCCGCTCTAGCACGGCGGACAGCTTTTGATACAGCTACTACAGCTTCATCTTGACCGATGACACGTTGATGCAATTCTTCTTCCAAGCGCAATAAGCGTTCCGATTCTTCTTCTGCCACTCGTGATACAGGGATACCACTCCATTCAGAAACAACAGCGGCTATTTCAGACTCTGTCACTACTAGCTTGGATTCGCTGTCTTTTTTGCTATCTTCTTGTTTTGATGCAATGTCAGATTCTAATTCTTTTTCTTTATCACGAAGTGTAGCTGCTCGTTCAAAGTCTTGGGCTGTCACAGCTGCCTCTTTTTCTTTTTGTACTTGCACTAACTCATCTTCTAATGCTTTCACATCTGGAGTTGCCGTAAACACAGCCATACGCACTTTCGATGCCGCTTCATCCATAACATCGATTGCTTTATCTGGCAAGAATCGATCTGCAATATAACGACTTGATAAATGTACAGCTGCTGCCAAGGCTTCATCTGTAATTTGTACCTTATGGAATGCTTCGTAGCGATCACGTAAGCCCTTCAAAATAGATAACGCATCTTCTTCACTTGGTTCCCCCACTTGTACTGGTTGGAAACGACGTTCTAAAGCAGCATCTTTTTCAATATGCTTTTTATATTCGTCTAATGTAGTAGCTCCAATCACTTGGAAATTACCACGTGCTAAGGCTGGCTTCAAGATATTCGCTGCATCCATAGCTCCTTCTGTAGCACCTGCTCCAATCAAAGTGTGAATTTCATCAATAAATACAATCATGTCATCATGATCCTGCACTTCATCCATCACTTTTTTCAAACGTTCTTCAAATTCTCCGCGATATTTAGCTCCTGCTAACATGGAACTCAAGCTCACAGAAATAATGCGCTTATCTCGTAATACATCCGGCACATCACCACTGACAATGCGTTGTGCTAACCCCTCTGCAATGGCTGTTTTACCTACCCCAGGTTCTCCGATAAGAACTGGATTATTTTTCGTGCGGCGGCTTAAAATCTGAATCACCCGTTGAATTTCTGTATCACGACCAATGACAGGATCAATTTTACCTTGTTTTGCACTTTCATTAAGATCTATAGCATAGTCAGAAATTTCACCTAAATCACTAGCTGTACCTTGTGTTGGATTAGAACTTGGTTCTTCTCCCCCTACAATAGCATTTACTTTTTCTACTACATCTTCTGGACGAATTCCTTTTGCTGCCAATAATTGCATGGCTACCCCACTACCATCGTACAATAGACCTAATAAAATGTGCTCTGTACCGATGTAGTTATGTCCACGACCATTGGCGGCTTGTTGCGCTAAATCCAATACATGTTTCGTACGCGGTGTCATTTGTAATTGACCTCCACTATGCGTACCTTTACCAACTGCACGAATCACTTCTTGTTCCAATGCCTTTCCTTCTACTCCTAAGGCTAGCAACGCACGTGCAGACACTGATTTTTCTTCTTCCACAAGGCCTAACAACAAATGCTCTGTTCCTACATAATTATGTTTATATTCAACTGCTTTTTCTTGGGCAATTGCTAACGCACGTTTTGCCCCTTCTGTATATCTTTCTATCATTTTCTTCCTCCTTTTGAACCTCGTAATAAGGTATCTTGTATTACTTGTGCCCTTTGACTATCACGCTCCTGCGAGCCCATCGACTCTTTCCCCACTAATTTGGCCAGGAAATTTGGTCTTGTAATGACTAGCATTTCATGAAAGTTCATGGTCACATCTATTAATTTCATATCTATACCTAACTGCACATCACTCAATAAGGCCAAGGCTTCTTCTCCTGAAATACGGCGTGCATGGGTCAAAATTCCATAGGACCTCCACACCTTATCTTCTATGCCTTCTTTATCTGTAGTCCATAATTCAGACCGTGCTTTTTCTTCCTCTTTTACAACACCTTGTACAATCTGTGAAAGTTGGTCAATCGTTGCCTGTTCACTGATTCCCATCGTTTGCTGATTAGAGATTTGATATACATGGCCTAATCCCTCAGATCCTTCACCATAGAGACCTCGTACAGAATAGCCCATGCGGATAATACTACGAATAATACGCTGTAATTTGCCCGTCATTGATAACGCTGGAACATGAACCATCACAGATGCTCTCATCCCCGTTCCTACATTGGTAGGACAGGCAGTTAAGTATCCAAAGTCTTTTGAAAACGCATAATCGTATTTACTTTCTATCGCATCATCAATAGCTACCGCTCGTTCATAGGCTTTTTCTAATTGTAATCCTAATTCCATGGACTGAATCCGCAAATGATCTTCTTCATTCACCATAATGGCAATACGAGAATCTTCAGAAATGATGACACTTCGTTCTTGACTCTGGGTCGCCAAATTAGGAGAAATTAAGTGCTTTTCTACTAGCACATCTCGTTCCATAGGGCTTAATGATGCCAAGTTAATTTTTGAAAAGCTTTTACCATAGGATGTTTGTAAAGGGGCAACCATAGACCGCATATACCCATCAACCTTAGTTAAATCATTGAGATCTCCCCGATTTGTAAAGGATACTCCTTTAAAGTTTCTTGCTAGTCGAATGCGACTAGATAAAACAATGCGATGATCTAAGCCGGTTTCTTTCATCCAAGGCGACAACGCCTCATCTAAAATAGTGTGTAACATAGACCCTCCTTAATTTGATTCTTTAGACTGTTCTAACGACTTAATTTCATCACGAATTTGTGCAGCTCTTTCAAATTGCTCTTCCTTTACCGCCTGAATTAGCTCATTTCGTAATTGCTTAATAGTTTGCTCTACTTTCAAATCTGCCGCTCCTCGTTGAGGAATGCGACCTTCATAAGAAATAGATCCTTGAATACGCTTAATTAAGGGAACTAAGTGTGCTCGAAACGCTTCGTAGCATCTATCACAACCTAATCGACCTTGATGATTAAACGCCGATATAGTCATGCCACATTGTGGGCAAGTAATCTGTTTGCTATTCCCCAATGCACTTTGAGGATACATAACATTGGCAAAAAATTGATTATTAAAAAAGCTATCATCAAACATAGAGGAAAACATGGTTCCACCTCCCTGCTCTTTTTGATTCGCACATTGTTGGCAATAATGATGCTCCTCTTTTGCTCCATTCACAATAGATGTCATATGAATGTTTGCATTTTCTTTACCACAAGAATCACATTTCATAGTCTACACCTCCTCATTTATGATGTTCATAATGGCTTGATAAAAACGCTCCGCTGCTTCTTTTCTACGTTCCACTGGTACATCTTGTAAAATTCTAACAAATGCTTCATGCAACATCGCTGCTTCACGTTTTGTAATACGCGCTTCTTTCATATGTTGAAATAATACTTGGTCAATGTGACCAATTGTAATTGCAGGTTCATCTTCATTACGTTGTGGAGATTGTTCTAAAGGAATCAAGACTTGTTTTCTCACTGGTTCCATAACTCTAGTAATTGTGATAGATCCACCTAGTCCACGTCTAGACTGAACAAGGAACCCTCGATCATTGAAAAACGTGTACTCAACACATAACTAATTTGTGATGGTGCACAATCCAAAGCCTCCGCTAGTTCGTTTCTCCTAAGCGTAATACCTTCCTGCTCCTCTAACAATTTCGTCAATATAAATTGTTCAATTTTATCTGCTAAAATACTCATAGTATATCCTCATTTCTTTAATTCATGATGTACCATCATCACAACTAGACTTTTTAAAAAATTAAGTTCCTTCTTATGATGAATGAGACAACCACTTTTTTTGACTTTTTGTTCTTTTCTATGGTTAAAGTATATCTGACTTTTTGACCTTTGTCAAATGCTTTTTTGACTTTTTGACTTTTTTGTTTAAAAAAATTGTAGGACCCTATTCATATACGAATAACGCCCCACATCGATGGCACAATAAAAATAAGTAGCCCCTCTATTAGAAAGGCTACCTATTGTATATTCTAGCAAACAACATCACTCTTACAAATATCATTATTTTGTTTAGTTATATGTGTTATATGTGTTGTGTGTTAGGTTTTGTATTATGTGTGTTTGTTATGTTTGTGTGTGTTTTATGTGTAATAGGTTTGATATGAAGTTCTCACTTCACTGTAAGAGCGAGTGTAGCAATTATTGACGGCTACCTAATTTGGAGTCCAAGAATAATTGTGCAGAACGGCTATCTTGTGCAAATGTGAATTGATCTACTAGGTCAGTTGCATTCGCTTCTTCTTCTACTTGTTCTTCTACGAACCAGTTCAAGAAAGATACTGTAGCATAATCTTTTTCTTCTAATGCTAATGCATACAAATTGTGGATTTTGCCAGTAATCATTTGTTCATGAGCTAATACAGCTTTTGCTACTTCTAAAGGATTAGTCAATGTAGATGCTGTGTTTTTTACATCACCTAGTGTTACTTTTTCGTTGTTGCTTTGTAAGTAATCAATGAATTTGAAAGCGTGAGTTACTTCTTCTTGGTATTGTGCACGTAACCATGCGGAGAAACCTTTGAAGTTAGCATCAGCCATAGCTAAGGAAAGAGCTAAATATGTGGATGCTGCATTAAATTCGAAAATTACTTGTTCGTTAAGAGCTTGTGCTACTTTTTGATTCATATTTTTATACCTCATATACTATTTATAAATTGACAATACACTGATGTGTTCCCACATCGTGCTTTCATTATAACAGATAAATCGAAATAAATCAATCTTCTTTTTCTATTTTTTCGATTTTTATCATTTATCATGTATTTTGATAATAGTTGTGAGTTACAAAGACTGAAATGCTCAATCATTCATGCATAGCTGACTAAAAGAGAGTATACTATTCATGCAAGAACTTTCATTTTATTATATATAGCATTATACACATTGGAGGTGAAATGTATGATTAAGCTAATCAGTCGTGCTTTTACTAGAGCTAAACAAAACTTAAGCTCTCATAAAGTAAAAGTCTATATCGTCTCTGGTTTTTTAGGTGCTGGGAAAACAACCTTTATTCAGCAACTCATACAAGAATTACCAGATCCAACAAGAGTTTTAATCTTAGAAAACGATTTTGGTCAAGTCAATTTAGATGGAGCTATCCTCCGGGAAAAAGGCTATACTGTTCGCGAGCTCACATCTGGATGCATTTGTTGTAGCTTAGCCGGCGATTTTCGTAGAGCTTTAGTAGATATTTTAGACACCCAAGATGTGGATTATATTATTATTGAACCATCAGGAGTCAGTCAACTATCAGATATTCTAGCTATTTGCAAAGATTCATCTATTGCAAAACGCATTGAGCTCACCGGTTGTGTGTCCATTGTGGATGCTATGCGGGCGCCTATGTATTATAAAAACTTTGGTGTCTTCTTTAAAGATCAAATTGCTTATTCTAGCCAAGTATTTATTAGCCACCAAGAAGATGAATATTTGCTACAAAACACCTTAGAAATTATTCGTCTCTTAAACCCAGCAGCTCCTATATATATATTGCCTTGGAATGAGATTGCCCTTTCAAAATATATTTCAATGTATCCACGAGAACAAGCCGTGTCGGCCTTATCTCCTAACAAGAACATTGAAAACCATAAAGGTCATCATACAGCCCGGAATCATCCTGAAATTCCCCATCATGATCACATCGCTCATCATGCACAAGCCAAAGATGCTTTCTTGACATGTACCGTGGAGTGTACCTTACCCCGCACCATCGATGAGTGGCAACATCATTTGAAAGCTCTCATTGAAACGAATACAACCGGCCATATATTACGCTTAAAAGGTTGCATCCCTCTTTCTACAGGTGGACAAGCTTTGGTACAATACAATGGAACTGGTTTAGAGATTACTCCTACCACGTTACATGATTCATATTTAACCATCATTGGTCCATCTTTGAACAATGATGCGTTACAGTCTTTTATTAACGGAACAATATAGAACTTATGCAAACTATTCCCACCTATGTAGTGATGGGCTTTCTCGGTTCAGGAAAGACAAGTGCCATCACAGCTGGTATCGAAAGTCATAAAATTTCAAATGTTCTTCTCTTTCAATTTGAGCAGGGCTTACAAAGTCCTGCTCTTTCCAACGAAAGAGTACATACTTTCTCCATCGACGATGATCCCAAGAACACTATCTCCACTTGTCAACAAATATTACAAGACCATCAGTATCGTGAACTTTGGATCGAATGGAATGGAATGGGGTCCCTAGAACAGTTTGAAACACTTTTTCTCCGCTCTCCCTTAGGAGATATGCTAACTATTAAACATGTCTATTATGTAACCCATCCAGAATGGGTGGAGTCACAATTACCGTATTTAGGGGAAATTCCTCTTTCACAAATTCGCTATAGCGATACGGTCATACTGGGCAATACTACGCAAGAAAAGGCTAAAGAGTATACTGAATTAGCTCCTAATAGCACTTGGATTGCCTGCCAAGATGTGAAGCAATGGCCTATTACAAAACCAATACAAACGTCTAAACCTCAATGGAAACAATATGCGATCATCCCTATCCTATTGGCCTTGGGATATATGTTTTATGCACAGCCTAATTGGGTAACTATGACCACGGCCATCTTATTACAGATGATACCATTCTTGCTCTTAGGGACTGGTATTTCCGTCATCGTAGAACAATATGCCTCTCCCTATCGTATCGAAAAATATTTACATCGGTCTCCTATATTTGCCTATATACTAGCTATTATCATGGCTTGTACTATGCCACTCTGTGATTGCGCGGTAATCCCTATCTTACGCAGCCTAACACGGCAAGGTATGGAACCGAAAGTTAGTCTATTCTTTACGATGATTAGTCCTTTGCTAAATCCCATTGTACTACTCTCCACGTATTATGCGTTCCCAAAAGAACCTACGATACTCTGGGGACGACCTTTACTAGGAATTTTGCTAGCTTTTATTGTAAGCCAATATTGTGGCTCTCGTATCTACGGTCGTACTGATGCATTCCCTCCATGGAAACAATTAACTCTAGTAAAATCACTGTCAAAAGACATAGGATTTTTCGGAAGATTACAAGAAGAAACCTTACGCCTATTGCCCTTTATCATAATTGGGTCTATACTAAGTAGTGGGTTACAATTATTTTTACCTAAACAATGGTTGCAAGATATATCCTTATCTGGCTCCATTTTAGTCATCTTCGGCATGATGGCACTCGCCTTTTGCGTATCCATCTGCTCTACTGCAGATGCCATTATCGCCCGGTCCTTTATGAACGTTATTCCTTTACCAGGAATCTTGGCATTCTTACTGTTTGGACCTCTATTAGACATTAAAAACTACGTCTTATTACGAAATCTGTTCCCTAATTCCTTTGTGAAAGTATATAGTATTTCCATTATTCTGGGAACAACGATTATATGTATACTATTTTCGATCATAGGAGGTTATGCACTATGAAATACATTCCTACAATTAACATCCACGCAGCGGTAGAAATCGTAGCCTCTGCTAGCTGCAGCCTGTCCTTGTTATATTTATTA